>NZ_MJXM01000078.1:94308-101506 GCF_001762775.1 Campylobacter sp. BCW_6464
CTTTTAAAGCTTCATTATAATCAGGATAAGTTTCTAAAGGAGGTAAAGCTAAATTTGGATTTTTATTTACTTTAAATTTATAAGCCTTTTGTTCTTGTTTATGTGAAATAACAATACTTAATATTATAAAAGGTAAAGATAAATAGCCTAATGCACTTTTAGAATTTAAAATCAAAGCTTGTCCTAGTTTATAAGAAAGTTGGTTTTGAATTCTTATTTTAGCTTTTCCATAGCGATTTTGGAAATTTAGTGTTTCATTTAAATTATGAATTTGATTAGTTTGTTTTGAAATTATATTATTTTGGGAATTTATTTCTTTATTTTTTTTAAATTGCGATAATCTAAGTTTTTCTATCTCTTTATTTTTTAAAAATAATTTTTCTTTGTACATACTTAATAAGAATTGCACATCCAAATTCTTATAAATAGATTCTTTATATTCTAAATCATAATCAAATAATGCAAAATCTTCCTTATAAAGCTCTGCTATTATGTTGTATGTTTTTTCATTGTAATAATTTGAGAAAATTTCATGCTTGCTTGAATTTGAATGAATTAAATTTCTATTAAAATTTAATTCATTTTTAACTATTTTAAAATCATTATTTATATTTTCTAATTTACCTATAAAATTAACTAAAATATTTTTATTTTCATCACAGATAAATTTATATTGTGGAGTAAAATGTTGCCAAGATAGAATTTTATCTTTTACATTTTTATTTTGTAAAGCTAAAACAAATTGTTCAAAAGTATCAAAGTCTTTTAAATTTTCATTCGCCCAATTTTTATCATAATCATTTCCACCGCCTTTTTTAAGATAATGGAATGCAGAAACCATTCTGTCAAAAGGATTTCTTACAAAAGCAAAAGAAAAATAACTTTCAAATTTGTTTTTATCTTGTTTGATATAGTCTAATGCTCTCACATGTCCAATAAGCCATTTATCTGTTTCAAAAACGACTCTTTCTATGCTTGTTCCAGCAACTTTTGGTACATGGATAAAGATACAACCATATTTATCGTGATAATCTTTAAACAATATTTAACTCCATCAAACAAGAATTTTTAAAATTTTATTATGCAAAAAACCTTTTTACTCAAATATTTTTATTTTCTACATAAATTTTTTCAAGTATCAATATATCCATTTTCTTTAAGATAGTTTAAGATTATATCTATATTTTCATTAAGTTTGGCTTTGGAATTTTGCAAATGAATTTCAGGATTTTGAGGTTTTTCATAAGGGCTGTCTATACCTGTGAAATTTTTTATTTCTCCATTTCTTGCCTTTTTGTAAAGTCCTTTAGGATCTCTTTTTTCACAGAGTTCTAAAGGTGTATCTACGAAAATTTCTATAAATTCATCTTTTTTTACCAAAGATCTTGCTAAAACTCTATCGCTTTTAAAGGGTGAGATAAAAGCGCTTAGTATAATCAAACCACTATCAACAAAAAGTTTGCAAAGTTCTGCTATGCGTCTTATATTTTCCACTCTTGAGTTTTCATCAAAGCTCAAGTCTTTATTTAAACCCAAGCGAATATTATCTCCATCAAGCAAATAAGTATGAAAACCAAGCTCGTGTAATTTCTGTTCTAAGGCATTGGCAATGGTTGATTTTCCACTTGCGCTAAGTCCTGTTAGCCAAAGTACGCAAGGTTTTTGATTTTTAAGTTTTGATCTTTGTTCTTTGGTGATATTTGTATTATGCCAGGTAAGATTTTTATCCATAAATATCCTAAAAATTAAAGATTAAAGGTACACCTATGAGAACTATAGCACTATACACGATAGAAACAATGGCACCTATTTTTATAAAATCTGTCATTTTGTAATCACAAAGCGAGCTAACCATTAAATGAGTTTGGTATCCATGTGGTATCATAAACCCAGCACTAGCCCCATAAGCTACAGCAAAGATGAAAGGTAAAGGATTTACTCCTAAGGCTTGAGCTGTGGCAAAACCTATAGGGAAAGCTAAGGCCGCAGCAGCATTATTGGTAATAAATTCGGTTAAAAGTAGGGTTAAAAGATAAATTCCTATAAAACTTCCATAAACTCCATAATATCCAAAAAAACCTGTGATAAGTTGGGCTAAATCTTTGGCAAGTCCGCTGTCTACAAGTACTTTAGTAATTGTTAAAGAAGAGCCTACTATGATAAAAATATCAAAAGGAAAACGCCTTTTTATTTCATCAAGCTTGATAAATTTGCAAAGTAGTAAAAAGCCTAAACAAATAAGCAAAGCCTTGGTAAAAGAGATAAAATTTAAAGCCGAAAAAATAATAACACCTAAAAAAGCCATTATGGTCAATAAGCTTTTTTTAGCATCAAGTTTTTCGTTTTGTTTGATATTTGAAAGTAAATAAAAATTTTTAGCCAAATTATCCCTTAGGATAAAATCTTTACCCACAGCTAAAATCATTCTATCTCCAGCTTGCAAAACACTTTCGCCAATTTTTTTGATATGCACATCTCCTCTTTGTAAAGAAATAATAGCTGCGTCAAATTTAGATCTAAAATTAGCTTCTTTTACACTTTTTCCAATTAAATTAGAAGTTGGAGAAATGATTGCATCGATAAATTTACTTTCTTTTAACTCATAACCATCTGCAAGTTTTAAGCCATCAAATTTATTTAGAGTTTCAAGTTGTGAAATATCTCCACTAAATATAAGTGTATCTTTTGCATTTATAATTTCATTATGTGAAACGGGGGTAATGCTTTGATTGTTTCTTTGAATTTCTATCAAAAATAAAAACTCTAAATTTCTAAGTTTGTTCTCTTCTATGCTTTTACCTATTAAAGAGCTATTTTCTAAGACTTTTAAGGCGATTAAATGTTCTTTTATATTTTTATCTTTATTTTCATAATGGGGCAATAATTTACTAAAAATCATCAAAACCAAAATCATTCCTATACTTAAAGCTATACCTATATAAAAAAAATCAAACATTTTAAGACTTGGTAGTCCATTTTGCACCACAAAGGAATTGATGATTAAATTTGTAGAAGTTCCCACAAGAGTGATAACACCGCCTACTATGGCAAAATAAGAAAGAGGGATTAAAAGCTTTGAAGGAGCTTGAAATTTATTGTTTTTTGCTATACCCATAAAGCTTGCTACTACTGCGGTATTGTTTAAAAAGGCTGAAACTGCACAAGTAATTACACCTAATCTCAAAAGAGAAAGATTATAGTTTTTTCCTATGATAAATTTACTTGCCCATTCTATAATGATAGTTTTTTCAACAGCGATAGAAACTAAAAGTAGTAACATGAGTGAAATTAAAGAATCATTTGTATAAGAACTTATCCAAGTTTTAAAATCAAGATAACCTAAAGCGTAGTAAAATCCTGCCAAACTTCCAAATAAAACAGCAGGCTTTATTTTGTTGCGTATAAGCAATATAAGTAGAATTAAAAGCGTGATACCTACTATGATTTTCATATTTTTCTACACCCCCATTCTGGATAGTTTTTTCTTATAAAAGCGTTAAGTTCTATTTCAGCTTGAGTGTAAATTCTTTGGCTTTGTTGTGAATTTAAAATTTTTATTATCATACCTGCGACTAAGGTTTCATTGCTATATTTATCGATGATAATAAATGATCCTAAGGTTTTATTATCTTTATACTCTTTAAGTGCTAAATTTTTATCTAGTTTTAAAGTACAATTTGCAATATCATTAAGTATTAAATTTGAGGCATTTTCTTCTTTAAAAGTATTGATATCTTTTTTATAGTTAATATTTTCAAATTTAACATTGCAAAGATTATGAGCTCTTTTTATAAGATAATTTTCATTAAAATCTAATTGTTTTTGACTCATCCATATAATCATAGCTTCAAAAGTATTGCTTATTTTAAGATCATGGTTGATAGATGTCAAAATATCGCCTCTAGAAATATCGATTTCATCTTCTAAACATAAACTCACGGCCATATTAACACAAGCTTCATTTTGACTTGGAATGATTTCATTTTCATCTAAAGTTCTTAAATCTTTAATATCATTTGTAATGATACTTTTAATTTTAGATTTTTGCATAGAAGGCAAGACTATAACTTCATCTTGTAATTTTACATAACCACTTGCTATATTTCCGCAAAAACTACGAAAATTTAAATGTGGGCGATTAACATACTGCACAGGCATGATAAAATTATCCCGAATGATTTTATTTATTTTAATTTCATCTAAAAGTGTAAGTAGGGTTTCGCCTTTATACCAAGATAAATTTCTACTTTTTTGAGTGATATTTTCACCATTTAAAGCACAAATGGGAATAAAGTGTGTTTGGATACCTTCTTGTAAATAAGGGATGATTTTTTCATAATCTTTACAAATATTATTGAAGATTTTTTCTTCGTAAGAAACTAGATCCATTTTGTTAATGGCAATGATAAAATTTTTAATACCAAGTAAGCTCACTATATAAGAATGCCTTTTAGTTTGCTTTAAAACCCCTTTTCTTGCATCAATTAAAATAATAGCAATATCTGCTGTGCTTGCTCCTGTTGCCATGTTTCTAGTATATTGTTCATGCCCTGGTGTATCAGCTATAATAAATTTGCGTTTATTACTGGTAAAAAATCTATAAGCCACATCTATGGTGATGCCTTGTTCTCTTTCGCTTGTAAGCCCATCTACTAAAAGTGCAAAATCAAGTTTATCTCCGGCATTCCCCATTTTTTTACTATCTTTTTCTAAGGTGCTTAATTGATCGCTAAAAAGAGCTTTAGTATCATAAAGCAATCTTCCTATAAGAGTGGATTTTCCATCATCAACACTACCACAAGTGATAAAACGACAAAGTTCTTTATTTTCATGTTCTTTTAGATAATTTTCTACACTTTGCATTAAAAATATCCTTGTTGTTTTTTCTTTTCCATGCTAGCTTCTTCATCACTATCTATAAGTCTTCCCTGTCTTTCACTGGTTGTAGCTAGAAGTAGTTCTTCTATGATATCTAAAACACTTGTGGCATTTGAATTTATGGCTCCAGTTAGAGGATAGCAACCCAAAGTTCTAAATCTTACCATTTCTTCTTTAGTATTTTTTGCTAAATCTTTTGGCATTCTATCATCATCAACTAAAATTTTTGCTCCCATGTATTCAACTATAGGTCTTTTTTTGGCAAGATAAAGACTTGGTATAGGAATATTTTCAAGGTATATATACTGCCAAATATCAAGTTCAGTCCAATTGCTCAGCGGAAAAACTCTTATGGATTCTCCTTTTTTATGGCGTCCATTATATAAATTCCAAAGTTCTGGGCGTTGGTTTTTAGGATCCCAAGCATGATTTTCATCACGGAAGGAATAAATTCTCTCTTTTGCTCGAGATTTTTCCTCATCGCGTCTAGCTCCTCCAAAAACAGCATCAAATTGGTATAAATCAAGCATTTGCTTTAAAGCTTGAGTTTTCATGATATCTGTATGCATATTTGAGCCATGTGTAAAAGGGGATATATTTATTTCTTTGCCTTTTGGATTAGTATAAACGATAAGTTCCATACCGAGTTCTTTAGCTCTTTTATTACGAAATTCTATCATTTCTTTAAATTTCCAAGTCGTATCTACATGCACTAAAGGTAAAGGAGGAGTAGCTGGATAAAAAGCTTTTTGTAAAAGATGAAGCATCACTGAACTATCTTTACCTATGCTATAAAGCATAGCTGGCTTTTCAAATTCAGATATTACTTCACGCATTATGAAAATAGACTCACTTTCAAGTTGTCTTAAATGGGTAAGATTGAAAGTCATTTTAATCCTTTTTATTCCGCTTTTAAAGCGATCAAAACGCCTTCTATCATTTTCTTAATATCTCCATCAAGGATATTATCCACTTGAGAAAAAGCTTCTCCGCTGCGATTGTCTTTGACTTGCTGATAAGGAAAAAGCACATAAGAGCGGATTTGATGCCCCCAGCCTATCTCGCTTTTTTCGCCTGAATTTGCACTATCTTGTTGTTTCATGAGTTCAAGTTCATAAAGGCGAGATTTTAGCATTTTGAAAGCGGTTGCTTTGTTTTTATGTTGGCTTCTGTCATTTTGGCATTGTACGACTATTCCTGTTGGAAAATGCGTGATTCTAACGGCTGATTCTGTTTTATTAACGTGCTGTCCGCCTGCACCACTAGCACGATAATAATCAATCCTGATATCTTTTTCTTCGATTTCAATTTCTATATCATCATCAAGTTCAGGACTTACCATAACACTTGAAAAGCTTGTATGACGACGTCCAGCACTATCAAAAGGAGAAGTTCTTACTAAGCGATGAATTCCATTTTCAGCCTTGAAATAACCATAAGCATTATCACCCTTAACCAAAAAACTTACGTCTTTAAGTCCTGCTTCATCGCCTTCTTGAAAGTCAAGAGTTTCAGCCTTAAATCCTTCCCTTTCACAAAATCTTAAATACATTCTATAAAGCATGCTTGCCCAATCGTTGCTTTCAGTTCCGCCTGCTCCTGGATGAATGGAAACAATTGCGTTTTTGTTATCATTTTCTCCACTTAAAAGCATGGAAATTTCAAGGCTTGTTATCGTATCTTCAAGTTTTGGCGCATCATTAAATAAAGCTTCAAGCGTTTCTGTATCGTTTTCTGCATTAGCTAAATCAAAAAGTTCGCTTGCATCATCAACGGCCGATAAAGCTTCTTCGTATTTTTTTAATAAATTTGCAATTTTAGTTTTTTCTTTTCCAATAACTCCAGCTTGTTTAACATCGTTCCAAAAAGAAGGAGAATTTTCTAGCTCTTCAATTTCCTTAAGCCTTTCTTGAATGCTTTGTGGTTTGATGATAGAGGCTATATTGCCTACTTTATTTTTAAGAGTTTTTAGTAGTTCGCTAAATTCGTAATTATCCATAAAAATTTCTTTCTAAAGTTAATTTTTGCAATTTTAACAAATTTTATCAAAAAATAAGCTAAGTCTATTTTTAATCGTAGTGGGTATAACTATTATCAAGGTTGTTTGGGATTATTTTTCTTAAATTTCAAATTTATTTAAAAAATACAAAAATATCTTTCAGAAATAATCAAATTCAATACTTAGATGAAAAATTATGCTTTTTTCTTTTTAAATTCCTTCCTTAGTTTTCTTATCTCAAAAAATAGTTTTAGGTATCCACCCCCATACCAATTTTTATTAGCTTTAATAAAAGCTTCACCTAGTTTATAAGTAAAACAT
>NZ_MJXM01000079.1:0-938 GCF_001762775.1 Campylobacter sp. BCW_6464
ATTTTCTTTTTTGTAGTTTTTCAAGCATTAAAGGAAGTTCTTTTCTAAATAAGGCTTTATCAGTAATCCTCATACCATGATTTAAATCTTTTATAAATCTTCCATCAATCTCACTTTCGTCTTTTATTAAATGTAAAGTGGCGTCATATCCTAGCTCTTTATACGCTAAAAAAAGAGTTTGTTTATCTTTTGCTGTATTAAATGGATCTTTTAAACTATGATAAGATACTAAAATAATATTTTTATTGACACTAGCTTGTATAGTTAAATGGGAAGAATTTAACAAAGAACGAATCATATAATTTTCATTAGTAAAAAAATAAGATAATCTTTCATCTTCTCTAGTCCAGTACGTTTTAATAAACATGCCTACCAATTTATTTAAATCACTAAAAAAAAATTCGGGTCTACTTAAATCTTTTCCTATTATACATTCCAATAATGGCAAAACAGTTCCTGAATTATCAATCACGCCATCCACATACCAAGGAGCTATCTTTGCTATGAGCAAGGCTAAGTATCCTCCATAAGACCCCCCCCCCATAAATTTTTGGTAAATCTGCAAATTTTGGAAAGCGTTTAACTAAATCTTTTAAAGCATTGATATGATCAATAGCTGCCATAATGCCATAGTTTTGATAATCTCCATTAGGTGGGATAAAAGTTGAAGTAAATTTCGCTTGATAATTTTGCGCTAATTTTCCTTGTGATTTTAAAGTAATAATATGCTGAATAAGCAATTCATAATACTTGGTAGAATTTTTACAATCAAGATTCTGTGGATTAATGCCAAAATCTAACAAAATCTTAGATAGACTTAACAAATCCTCCTCCATGAAGCTAATAGAAGCACTATACTTTTTATTATTTGATATTCTTGCACAAAAACAATGATAAAAAACATGTACCACTACAACATCAAAATTTTTAGCAATATA
>NZ_MJXM01000079.1:988-9481 GCF_001762775.1 Campylobacter sp. BCW_6464
TCAAAATTTTTAGCAATATATTCCCTATCAAAATCTAAAAAAGAAATATTTGCATTAGCTCCATAACCTCCTATGACAAAAACTATGGCTTTGATATCTTTTTCATCATCATAGCTAATGCGGTATTCAAGTTTGCTAGTTCTTTTTATATTTAATTCTACATCATCACAAGAATCAATTTCAAAGGTTTGGTTTATAAGCAATTTTAAGCCTTTTATTGTATTTTAAAGACAATTATACTTAAATTTTAGTAAAATAAAACACAAAAACAAGGCTTAACTATGAAAAATCTTTGCATAATCCCTGCTCGTGGTGGATCAAAAAGAATTCCTAGAAAAAATATCATTGATTTTCTAGGTAAACCTTTAATCTCTTATAGCATAGAAAATGCTTTAAATTCAGGTATTTTTGATGAAGTGGTGCTTTCAAGCGATGATGAAGAAATCATAGAAGTAGCCTTAAAATACGGTGCAAAAGCTCCTTTTGTGCGTGATAAAAATTTAAGCGATGATTATGCTTCAAGCACTGCTGTAGTGCAAAATGCCATAGAAATTTTACAAAGCCAAAATCAAATTTATGATCATGTCTGCTGCCTTTATGCTACTGCTCCTTTGTTAAATAAAGACATTTTAAAACAAGCCTATGAAAAATTTATACAAAATCAAAGCAAGTTTTTATTTGCTGCTACTGAGTTTGAGTATCCTATACAAAGGGCATTTTATCTAAATGAAAACAATCAAGTTTATATGTTTGATGAAAAACATTATAAAAGTCGTTCACAAGATCTAACAAAAGCTTATCATGATGCAGGAGCTTTTTATTTTGGTACAAGCAAAGCTTGGCTTGAGGAAGATTTTATATTTAAACCTCATTCTAGCGTGTTTGTATTGCCAAGAAATTTAGTTTGCGATATAGACACCATACAAGATTTGGAATTTGCAAAAATACTTTATAAGGTAAATCATGAAAGTGCTTTTTAGAAGCGATAGCTCCAGTCAAATAGGCTTTGGACACATTAAACGTGATCTAGTCTTAGCTAAACAATATAGCGATGTAAGTTTTGCTTGTTTGCCTTTAGAAGGCTCTTTGATCGATGAAATTCCTTATCCTGTTTATGAGCTTGATAGTGAAAGCATTTACGAACTTATCAATCTCATCAAAGAAGAAAAATTTGAACTTCTTATCATTGATCACTATGGCATCAGCGTAGATGATGAAAAACTGATCAAGCTTGAAACAGGGGTGAAAATTCTAAGCTTTGATGATGAAATAAAGCCTCATCATTGTGATATTTTACTCAATGTCAATGCCTATGCAAAAGCAAGTGATTATGAAGGTTTAGTGCCTTTTAAATGCGAAGTAAGATGTGGTTTTTCTTATGCTTTAATCAGGGAAGAATTTTATCAAGAGGCCAAAGAAAATAGAGAAAAAAAATATGATTTTTTCATTTGCATGGGTGGAACTGATATAAAAAACCTTTCTTTACAAATTGCTAGCGAATTACCTAAAACAAAAATCATCAGCATTGCAACCAGCTCTTCTAATCCTAATCTTAAAAAATTGCAAAAATTTGCAAAATTACATAACAATATTAGATTATTTATCGATCATGAAAATATTGCAAAATTGATGAATGAAAGCAATAAACTCATCATTAGTGCAAGTTCTTTAGTCAATGAAGCCTTGCTTTTAAAGGCAAATTTCAAAGCTATTTGTTATGTTAAAAATCAAGAATCTACAGCAACTTGGCTTGCTAAAAAAGGGTATGAAGTGGAGTATAAGTATTGATAAAACTTAAAAATTTCACAGAACTTAATTCTCAAGAAATAGAGCTGATTTTTAAATGGCGCAATCACCCCGATATCAATCAATTTATGAAAACAAAATATATTGATTTTGAAGAACATTTAAGATTTTTAAAAAAATTACATCAAGATTCTAGCAAAAAATATTTTTTAGTTTTTCAAGATGAACAGATTATCGGCGTAATTGATTTTGTCAATATCACAACTAAATCTTGCGAATTTGGACTTTACGCAAAACCTAATTTAAAAGGCGTAGGACAAATTTTAATGAATGAAATTATAAAATACGCTTTTGAAAACTTAAAAGTAAATACTCTTAAAGCTTATGTTTTCAAAGACAATCGCAAAGCTTTAAAATTATATCAACAAAATCATTTTACTATTTATGATGAAGATAAAGATTTTTACCATATTTGCCTAAAGCAATCTGACTGCAAAGCCTTGCCTAGCTAATTCTTCTTTTACATCTTTAGGGGTATACTTAGAAAAATGAAAAATATAAGCACCCGCTAAAGCATCAGCACCTAAATTTAAAGCCTCAACTCCATCACTTGGATTGCTAAGTCCTCCATTGATAATAAGAGGAATTTTAAGTTTATTTTGAAAGATCTTTAAAAGTTCTAAATCATAACCCTTTGCCCTTCCTTCAAAATCCACAGAAGTTAAAAGAAGCTCTCCAGCTCCTTTTTTTTCATATTCTAAAGCAAGTTCTAAAGGACTTTTTTCAAGTAAATTTCCCCTGTCATAAACACAAAATTGCCCTCCTTTTCTTTTAACATCTATAGAACAAACTATACATTGAGAACCAAAACGATTAGCCGCTTTACTTATAAAATCCATATCTTCTAAGGCCTTAGAATTGATAGAAATTTTATCCGCACCTAAATTTAAAATCTTTTGTATATCTTCAAGGGTTTTTATCCCGCCACCTATAGTTAAAGGCATAAAACATTCTTTAGCAAGATCTTCTATACTTTCAAAATCTATTTCTCCACTTTTTGAAGCATCTATATCTAAGATAATAAGCTCATCAACATTGCGTGCATTATAAATTCTCATTGTTGAAGTTAAATGCCCTATAGTGCGAAAATCTTTAAATTCTATACTTTTAACAAGTTGTCCGTTTTTTAACAAAACACAAGGGATAATTCTAGTTTTTAACATTTAAAGCCTTATAAAATTTTCTAAAAGTTTTAAGCCTAAATTTTGACTTTTTTCGGGGTGAAATTGTGTAGCAAAAATATGATCTTTTTGTAAAGATGCAACAAATTTATGTCCGTATTGTGCTTTAGCACTTACAAACTCATCTTTGCATTTCACATAAAAAGAATGCACAAAATAAAAATCACTCTTATTATCTATGCCTTGATACAAAGGAACTTGTTTTAAAATTTCAAGCTCATTCCAACCCATATGTGGGATTTTTAAATTTAAATCCTCTTCAAATTTGACTACTTCACCTTCTATAAAACCAAGTCCTTCGCAAACTCCACCTTCATAGCCCCTTTCTAAAAAAAGCTGCATTCCCAAACAAATGCCTAAAATAGGTTTTTTTTGTACTAAAACTTGCTCTTTTAAAGCTTCTATAAAACCAAATTCTTTTAAATTTTTCATCGCTTCTTTAAAAGATCCCACTCCAGGTAAAAGCAATTTATCTGCTTTTTGCAAATCTTTTGGATTTTTAGCTATGAAATTTATAGCTCCTATTTTTTCAAAAGCCTTAGCAACAGAGTTTAAATTTCCCGCCTTGTAATCAATGAGCGCTATCATTTTAAAACACACTCGTCTTTTCTTACCAAAGAACCATCATAATCTCTTATAAATTTACCATTTTCATCACGTTTAAAAATTTTTTTATTGGTAAAAGAATCTACTATTTTTTGAAATTCTTCCTCGCTAAAACCACTGAATTCAAGGTATTTTTTAATAGCCTTTTTAGGGGGCTTGCCATCGTATTTTTGTACCAAACGCACCCCTTCTTCACGGCTGATATAACCTAAACGAATATCCAAACAAGCATTATCCGTTGCTCTACCAAAGCCGTATTTGCAGTATTTTAAATAATCATGCACATGATTAGAATAACAATCTAAATTTTCAAAATTTTCATAAGTAGTCTCAACAGGATGATCTAGAGTTAAAAAACCATATTTTTTAGAAATTTCAAGAATTTTTTTATAATCCCATTTAAAATAATACCCTAAAAATAGCCCAGTAACCCCTACTCTTTGAAGTTCTTCATCACTTGGATAAGTATATAAAAACAAATCTTTTTCAGTGATACCATTTACCCCAAGCATATCAGAAGCACGATTTCCTAAAAGCCCGCCAAATTCTTCAAGCCACTCTCTGCCTAAAATATTTTTATTTTTACTACTCGCAGGACCGCCATACTCTATCTGCGGACTTTCTCCCCAGATGATCAAAGGCACTCCAAAATTTACCGCTATGCGTGGAACAGAAGTAAAAATTCCCAAATGGTTTTGCCACTCATTATCCCCTGTTCTTATAAAAGCTTCACGGGCAAGTTTTTGATAAACTTTTGGATCACGCTTGATATGGATCAAATCCACGCCAAGATGATTTAAATTGTCTAAATTTTTGCGCCCTATTTTCGTAGGTACGCTAGGCTCAAAACACACACACAAAGGATTAAGTCCAAGTTCAAGCATTTTAACCACTTGAAAAGTAGAATCTTTTCCGCCACTTACTCCGATAACACAATCATAAACAGGATGTTTTTTGTATTTTTTTATAAGCTCAAAAAATTCTTTTTCTCTTTCTTGCCAATTAATATTTTGATTTTTAGCTTCTTGAGAACGACAAGCATCACAAACACCTTCTTCATCAAAATGTAAATCGGGCTTAGTATCTGGCATCACACATTTTTTACAAAATTTCATAAATTTCCTTTAATTAGTCTTAAATATATATCGTTATAATTAAATTTTATTTTATGATTTTATATATTTATATTATATAAAAATTAAAAAATGAATGAATTCTATAATTTAAATCCATATGGCATTTTTTGAATGAAACCAAGCAAAATCATAACAAAGTTGTAATATTTATATAATATAAATATATAAATTGAAGAAATATATAATATAATTATATATCATTTTAGTCAGGAAATTTACCAAAGAAAGAAAAGTATGCAAATAGGAAATTTTAACACCGATAAAAAGGTTTTTATCATAGCAGAACTTAGTGCAAATCACGCAGGAAGTCTTGAAATGGCACTTAAAAGCATAAAAGCAGCCAAAAAAGCAGGTGCTGATGCGATAAAAATCCAAACTTACACTCCAGATAGCCTCACACTAAATAGCGATAAAGAAGATTTTATTATTAAGGGTGGGCTTTGGGATAAAAGAAAACTTTATGAGCTTTATGAAAGTGCAAAAACCCCTTATGAATGGCATTCTCAAATCTTTGAAACCGCACAAAATGAAGGCATACTTTGTTTTTCAAGTCCCTTTGCTAAAGAAGATGTAGAATTTCTTAAACGCTTTGATCCTATAGCCTATAAAATCGCTTCTTTTGAAGCCAATGATGAAAATTTCGTGCGTTTAATCGCCAAAGAAAAAAAACCTACTATCGTTTCAACGGGCATTGCTACAGAAGAAGAACTTTTTAAAATCTGTGAAATTTTTAAAGAAGAAAAAAATCCTGATTTAATCTTTTTAAAATGCACTTCGGCTTATCCTACTGCCATAGAAGATATGAATTTAAAAGGCATAGTAAGTTTAAAAGAAAAATTTAATGTTGAAGTGGGACTAAGTGATCATAGCTTTGGTTTTTTAGCCCCTGTTATGGCAGTAGCACTTGGAGCTAGAGTGATAGAAAAGCATTTTATGTTAGACAAAAACATAGAAAGCGAAGACAGTAAATTTAGTCTTGATTTTGATGAATTTAAAGCTATGGTAGATGCAGTAAGACAGGCTGAAAGTGCTTTAGGTGATGGTAAGTTAGACTTAGATGAAAAAGCTCTTAAAAACCGTGTTTTTGCAAGAAGCTTATATGCAAGCAAGGATATCAAAAAAGGTGAAATGTTCAGTGAAGAAAATGTAAAATCAGTACGTCCTTCTTTTGGACTACATCCTAAATTTTATCAAGAACTTTTGGGAAAAAAAGCCACTAAAGATATAGAATTTGGCGATGCTTTAAAACAAGGAGATTTTACATGAAAAATATTTTAGTTACAGGTGCTGATGGTTTTATAGGCTCTCATCTTTGTGAAAGTTTGATCAAAAAAGGTTTTAAAGTCAGAGCTTTAAGCCAGTATAATTCTTTTAATTTTTGGGGACATTTAGAAAAAAGTCCTTTTTTAAAAGACATGGAAGTTGTAAGTGGGGATTTAAGAGATAGTTTTTTTTGCGAAAAAATCACCAAAAATATAGATGCGATCTTTCATCTTGGCGCCTTAATCGCCATCCCCTACTCCTACACAGCCCCACAAAGCTATGTGGATACCAATGTCAATGGCACTTTAAATATGCTCGAAGCAGCTAAAAAAAACGAAATTTCGCATTTTATCCACACCTCAACAAGCGAAGTTTATGGCACGGCCTTTTATGTGCCCATCGATGAAAAACACCCTTTACAACCTCAAAGCCCTTATTCTGCAAGCAAAATCGCTGCAGATATGATGGCGCTGAGTTATTATAATTCTTTTAATTTAAATGTCAATATTGCACGCCCTTTTAACACCTATGGACCAAGACAAAGCGCAAGGGCTATCATACCTACCATCATCACACAAATTTTAAGCGGAGCAAAGGAAATCAAACTAGGAGATTTAAGCCCTAAAAGGGATTTAAATTTTGTGCTAGATACTTGCGAGGGTTTTATCTCTCTTTTAAATTTAAAACATTTTGGAGAAGTTTATAATATAGGCTCAGGAGTGGAATACTCCATGCAAGAAGTACTTAATCTCATACAAAAAATTTTAGATTCTAAGGTAAAAATCATCCAAGATGAGCAAAGATTGCGTCCTAAAAATAGCGAAGTTTTTAGACTTTGTTGCGATGCAAACAAGCTTAAAAAAGCTACAAATTGGCAAAGCAAAATAAGTCTAGAAGAAGGTTTAAGACAAAGCATAGAGTATTTTAAAGAAAATTTAGAAAATTATAAAAGTGAGCTTTATAATGTTTGAAAAAGAAATTTCTTTTATAAAAAGTCTTTTTAATAAAGAAAATATCGCCCTACATGAGCCTTGCTTTATAGGCAATGAGAAAAAATATCTCTTAGAATGTATCGATAGCGGTTTTGTTTCAAGCGTAGGAGAATTTGTAACGCGTTTTGAAGAAGCTTTAAAAGAAAAAACCAAAGCACGCTTTGTCATCGCTACAAATACAGGTACAGCAGCCCTTCATATCGCTTTATTAGCTAATGGTATCGATGAAAACTGCGAAGTCATCACTCAAAGCATAAGCTTTGTCGCTACGGCCAATGCTATCGCTTATACAGGTGCAAAACCCGTTTTTTTAGATATAGATGAAAACACTCTAAGTTTAAGTCCTAAGGCTTTAGAGCATTTTTTAGAAAATCAAACTTATCAAAAAGATAATCTTAGCTATAACAAAACCACACACAAACCCATCAAAGCTTGTGTTATTATGCACACCTTTGGTTTAAGCGCTCATATAAAAGCCATCAAAGAGCTTTGTGAAAAATACCACATCCTTTTAATTGAAGATGCTGCAGAAGCCTTAGGAAGCACCTATGAAAACAAGGCCTTAGGCACTTTTGGAAAGTGTGGAATTTTAAGCTTTAATGGTAATAAAATCATCACAGGTGGATGCGGTGGGGCGATATTAAGCGATGATGAAAATTTAGCCAAACTTGCAAGACACCTTAGCACCACAGCTAAAATCCCCCATCCTTACGAATACGATCATGATAGGATAGCTTATAATTACCGTCTTTGCAATATAAACGCAGCAATCTTGCTTGCAGGACTTGAAAATTTAGAACTTTTTTTAGAAAACAAAAGAGAACTTGCTAAAATTTACAAGGATTTTTTTAAAAATCACGATAAATGTAAATTTATCGATGAAAAAAGCAATGAAAAAAGCAATTTTTGGCTCAATACCTTGCTTTTTAAAGATGAAAATTTAAGAAATATCTTTTTAGAAGAATGCTTGAAAAATAATATTTTCGTCCGTCCTGTATGGAAAAGCTTACCGAGTTTAAAAGCTTTTCAAAACTGTCAAAGCAATGAGCTTATAAACACTAAAAAATTAGAAAAACGCTTGATTAATTTACCTAGTAGCGTTAGAATAGCAAATAAAAATTTAGGAAAATCATGAAAAAATATATATCCAATATAGAAATTTCAACAAATCAAGGTACAAATGCCCAAATTTGGGAAAATATTTTTTCCCAAAAAGAATGGGGGAAATACCCTAGCGAAAATTTAATCCGTTTTATTGCAAAGAATTTTTACAATGTTAAAGATAGAAGTAAAATAAATATACTAGAATTAGGACTTGGCACAGGTGCTAATCTTTGGTTTTGCGCTAAAGAAGGTTTCAGTGTTAGTGGCATAGAATGGAGTAAAACGGGAGTAGAAAGATTTAAGCAATGTCTAGAAAATGAAAATTTAAATCACCGTATACAAGAAATTAAAATTGGAGATTATGAACAAAAACTTGATGAATTTGAAGATGAAAGTTTTGATGCT
>NZ_MJXM01000080.1:0-26342 GCF_001762775.1 Campylobacter sp. BCW_6464
AAGCTCTAAATAATCATCAGGATCTAAAAACATCAAATACTCACTATTTGAATGTTTAACACCATTATTTCTGGCTGCAAAGGTGCCTAGGTTTGTTTTATTATGGATTATTTTTATTCTTGTATCTTTTTTGGCATATTCTTTAGCTATTTCTATACTTTTGTCATTTCCACAATCATCCACAACGATTATTTCTATATCTTTAAAGGTTTGATTTATGCAACTTTCCAAAGCTCTTGCTATATATTTTTCTACATTATAGGTGGGTACAATTATTGAAATTTTAGACATTATTTTTCTTAAAAAGTTTTTTAGGATGGCGCAAATAAAATATTGCTTTATTTTTTATATTAGCTAAAAGAAGAAATTTATCATGATATTTATCATAAAAATTAAAATTATAATTTAATTTAAGACATAAAGTAAAAATATTGTGCTTTTGAAGCAAAAATCCATAAACACCATGCTGATAAAAATGATTTTTATTTAAATCATATGTTTTCCACATTTCGGAAAATAAGTGTAAACAAGGTCTACCTGCATCAAAAACTTGTCCCTTGTCTATAAAATTTTTAACTTTATACCACGGAATTTGACAAGTTTGTTTATAATCCCATTTATATTTACCTAAATTCCATTTTTCAACCTGTTCTGCTAAAAACCAAGGACCTATTACTCCCCAAGGAATAATTTTTTTATTATCTATAATCTTTTTTGCTTCTTGTATAAGATTTTTCCCAAAATCCGAATTTTTAGGAAATTTTAAAAATGATGTTGTAATTCTTGGTTTAGTTTCATCTTTGTCAATCTCCTGAGTAAAAATATATTCTTGACTTAAGTCCATATGATTTAAACAAACCATATCTAAATCTACCCAAAGAGCATCTCTTTGATATAAAAGATTAAACCTAAAATAATCCGAAAAAGCAGCCACTCCAGCTCCTCTATCATCACTAAAATATTCTTCAAAAGGCACAATCTCATTTGCATCTTTAAGCATAAAATTATCAAACAACTCTTGGAATTTTAAAAAGATTTTATCTTCTAAATTATAAGTATACAAATGGAATTTATATCCATGATCAAGCCAAGATTTAATCGTAAGAATTTCCATCAAACCTATACCCTTATAGCCTTTAGGAGTATACCAAAAACTTGAAATTTCAGTCATTATTAGCCTTCTAGTGTTAAAAAATACGAAAAAATTTAATTATATAAAATCTAATCTTAAATTCTATTTTTTAAATCCATCTCTTCTTTCTTTAAAACCTCAAGCAACTTTTGATGAAAGGTATCATTTTTAAAGTCTAAAGAAAGCTTTTTTATCAGCTCATTACTTTTCTTTTTATCATAATAATTTTGATTTAAAATTTCTTTATTTTTGTTTTCATATCTTCCATTTGGATTAAATTCATAATGATAAATACAAGTTTTAAAAACGGCTATTTTCTCACAAAACATAAAATAAACATAACAAAAAAGCACATCTTCACCATAACTCAAACGCTCATCTATTTTAATTTTTTCAAAACTTTTTAAGATGATATCTCTTCTAAAGCACTTCGCCCAAACCGACCAGCAAAAATGCCTTTGTTTGTTTAAAAATTCTAAAATTTCCTTTTGATTAAAAACTTCATCTTGTTTAAAACGATAAAATTGCTTGGTTTTTACCCTATGCACAAAGGCATCAAAACAAAGTAAATTAAAACCTTTTTTCATCTCTTTAAACGCTATTTCACAAGCATTAAGCGTCAAAAAATCATCACTATCTAAAAACATTATAAAATCAGAACTAGAATGCAAAACCCCCAAATTTCTACTTGCAAAAGTGCCTAAATTTTCTTCATTTTGAAAGATTTTTATTCTTGGATCTTTTTTTGCAAATTCTAAAACAATATTTAAACTATTATCTTTACTTTTATCATCGATGATCAAAATTTCAATATCTTTTAAAGTCTGATTTATGCAACTTTGCAAAGCTCTTGAGATAAAATCACAAGAATTAAAAAGCGGGATTATGATCGAAAGTTGTGGCATATTTTTCCTAAATTTTGTTAAAATAATAAAAACAATTCTATCAAAGTTTAGGAAATTTATGAAAATTTTTATACACCTTCCCACTTGGCTAGGCGATGCAGTGATGGCTTCGCCTGCTTTATACACCATAAAAGAACACTTTAAAGATGCTCAATTTATCCTTTATGGCTCTTTGGTTTCCACAGCACTTTTTAAAGAATTTCCTAATTCTAAAATCATCATAGAAAATAAACAATCCCGCTATAAACAAGCCCTATCTTTACGCAAAGAACTTGGTAAAATCGATCTTAGCTTTGCTTTTAGATCTGCGTTTTCTTCTAAGATTATCTTACATATTCTTAAAACAAAACAAAGATATTTTTTTGACAAAAACAAGCACAAAGAAGAACATCAAGTTTTAAAATACCTTTATTTTATAGAAAACTCACTTAGTATAAAAGCTCATTTTAAAAACTTAAAACTTCCCTTTAAGCTAAAATTTCAAAACCCTCTTGTCTTAAAAAATGGTAAAAAAATTCTAGGACTCAACCCTGGAGCAAGCTTTGGAAGTGCAAAAAGATGGGATGCGAGTTATTTTGCTAAAGTGGCTTTAAATTTCAGCCAAAGTCATGAAATTTTAATCTTTGGCGCAGGAAAAACCGAACAAGAACTTTGTAATGAAATTTATCAAATTTTAAAAGAACAAAACATAAAAGTAAAAAATCTTTGCAATAAAACCACCATCAAAACCCTTTGTCAAAATATCGCTTTTTGCGATCTTTTCATCACAAACGACAGTGGTCCTATGCACATAAGTGCGGTTTATAAGGTAAAAACCGTGGCTATTTTTGGTCCTACAAAATTTACCCAAACTTCACCTTGGCAAAATCAAAACGCAAAATTAGTGCATTTAGATCTAGCTTGCATGCCTTGTATGCAAAAAACCTGTCCTTTAAAACACCACAAATGCATGAAAGATTTAAAGCCTGAAGTGATTTTAAAAGCAATTCAAAATTTAATTAATATCTAATTTTTTCTTAACATAAAAAGTATAAGATAGTTTTAAAATATTTCTATAAAGTCTAAAAATTTCTCTAATAATTTTTCTGTAAAATTTAGTCTTCAAAAATAAACGTCCAGCTTGAGAAATTGAACTTTCTATTCTGCAATCATGTTTTAATAATAAAGGCTTTTTAACTATACTCAACACATTATGTCTATAAAACATATCCATATAATCATCTACAGCATAGATCCAATTTTTAGCATATTTAAGAAATTTCATTGCAGCACTTACTTGCAGTACATAACCTTGAGTTCCAGCAAGTTTTTCAAAACTTAAATAATATCCACTCTCGTTCAAAAAATACAATCTTTTATCAAATAAATAACAAAGTCTTATATATTCATATTTGCTCTTTAACAGCTCATCTATATATTCTACCCCATGATTTAAAAATTCATCACTAAATTCCACATCATCTTCTAGGATGATTATAGGCTTATCAAGCTTCACACATTCTTGCCAAAGTTTATAATGGCTAGCAAAACAAGCTTTTTCTCCATCAGAAAGCTCTCTACCTAATACCCAAGAAGCCCACCAAGGAAAATGATCTTTAAATTCCAAATGTTCTTTATTTTTAGCATCGATAGCTTTAAAGAAAATAAATTCTAATTTATTTTTTAAACTAGGATTTTTTTCAAAAAATTTTTGAATTTGTTTTTGCATATGCTCTTTTCTATCTAAAGAACGCTCTAAGTTGATGATAAAAACTTTCATTAAAAACCCTCATCGATGATCTGACAAAGTGTGTGTATGATTAAAATGTGCATTTCTTGAATTCTAGCCGTATCATCGCTTGGCACGACAAGATTGTGATCGCAAAGCTTATTCATCATTCCACCACCCTTTCCACTAAGCCCTAGACAAAGCATATTAAGTTCTTTTGCTTTTTTAAAAGCTTCTAAAACATTAAGGCTTTTTCCACTGGTTGAAATACCGATTAAAACATCATTTTCATTTCCTAAAGCCTCCACTTGTCTTGAAAAAACAAACTCAAAACCATAGTCATTTCCTATAGCACTAAGCGCTGAAGTATCGGTTGTAAGCGCTATACCTGCTAAAGCCTTACGTTCTTTTTTATAACGCCCACTAAGTTCAGCTGCAAAATGCTGAGCATCAGCTGCACTTCCACCATTTCCACAAATCAAAATTTTACCACCTTTTTTAAGACATTCACATAAAAGCTCGCCTATTTTAGCGATTTGTCCTTTTAAAATTTCACTTTCTTGAACGATTTTTTGATGTTCTTGCCATTCTTTTTCTACTAAATTTATCATTTTTTATCCTTAATCTTTTCTATAATCTTACTCGTACTAAATCCTTCTTCAAAGTCGATTAATTCAACCCTTGAAACGATATCCGCACCCACAACAAGCTTATCTTTATAATCAGCTCCTTTAACCAAAATATCAGGCTTTAAAAAGCTTATAAGTTCTAAAGGTGTGTCTTCATCAAAAATCACTACAAAATCTACAAAATAAAAAGCTGCCAACATACAAGCTCTTTGAAACTCTGAATTTACAGGACGACTCTCACCTTTGAGTCTTTTCACACTCGCATCTGAGTTCAAACCTACAATCAAAACATCGCCCAATCTTTTAGCTTTCTCAAGATATTTTATATGTCCAAAATGCACGATATCAAAACAACCATTTGTAAAAACAATCTTTTTATCATTTTGTTTTAAAAGTGCCAAAAGTTCTTCTTTGCTTTTGATTTTTTTCTCAAAATCCACACGATTAAAACTCTTAATCTCATCAAAACTCACACTCACACTGCCTATTTTACTCACCA
Organism: Campylobacter sp. BCW_6464; assembly: GCF_001762775.1. NCBI lineage: Bacteria > Pseudomonadati > Campylobacterota > Epsilonproteobacteria > Campylobacterales > Campylobacteraceae > Campylobacter > Campylobacter sp. BCW_6464. Next base: position 4,874 of record NZ_MJXM01000080.1, read on the forward strand.
CAACGGCTGCAGCTTCATTGGCAAGTTCACAAGCTTTAAAAATTTCAATCCCATTTGCCAAACAAAAAGCTAAAACCGCAATCACGCTATCGCCAGCCCCTGTTACATCATAAACTTCTAAGGCTTTAGCAGGAGCAATTTTTAAACCCTCATCAAAAAGTGCGATCCCTGCTTCTGAAAGAGTGATGATAGAATAACGCAAAGAAAAATCTTCTTTTAATTTTTTAATCCCTTTTTCTAAATTTTCACCCTCTAAATTTTCAAATTTCAAAGCTTCTAAAGCTTCTTTTTTATTAGGTGTAAGTAAAGTTGCACCACTGTATTTACTAAAATCACTCCCCTTAGGATCAACCAAAACAGGGATATTTAAAACCTTAGCCTTTTCTATCACAGCCTTACAAACTTTAGGGGTTAAAACACCTTTGGCATAATCGCTTAAAACCACAGCTTTAAAGTCTTTAATCTTTTCATCAAACAAAGCAATAAGCTCATTTTCAAGTAAAATCTCGCTTGCATCTTCTTCATCTAGTCTTAAAACCTGCTGATTGTGTGCCATAATGCGATTTTTAAAAGGGGTTTTGCGTCCTTTTTGGATCAAAAATTCTCCTTTCAAATTTTCTTGTAAAAATTTCCCACTCTCATCATCACCCACAACACCAAGTGCAAAAACATCAGCTCCTAAACTTTTTAAATTTGCATAAACATTCGCAGCCCCGCCTAATCTTTTATCTTCTTTAAGAGTTTTAGCTACTAAAACAGGGGCTTCAGGGCTGATACGCGAACAATCACACCAAGTGTAATTATCCACCATAAAATCCCCTATAATTAAAATTTTAGGTTTTTGCTGACTTAAAAACTCAAGCATTTACTTCCTTTTCAAAAAGTCTTTTTATCTCACCTAAATAATCTTTTATACCCTCTTCAAGACTAAATTTTGGCTGATAATCCCAAGTTTGATCTAGTTTTGCCTCGGTATGGAATTGATAAAATTTTACATAAGGATTTGGGATATATTCGCAAGGCAAATCAGTCTTTAACTCTTTTTGCAAAATATCAACTATATCTTGAAAAGTTCTTGCTTTACCGCTGCCTACATTATAAACCCCACATTTTGAATCAAGGGCGATTAAATTTGCACTAATAACATCTTTTATATAGGTAAAATCTCTATAAATTTGATCACTTCCTTCAAACAAGCGTGGATTTTTTCCTGCTAAAATTTGATGGCCAAATTGCAAAACCATAGAAGCGGTTTTGTCTTTATAAAATTCGCCTTTTCCATAAACATTAAAATATCTAAGTCCTACCAAATGAGCTTTATCGTAGTATTTTTTCGCTAACTTATCCATCATCAATTTTGAAAAAGCATAAGGATTTTTTGGTTCTTCATCTTTACCTACAGTTTGTGGACTTTTTGCATCACCATAAACCGAAGCTGAACTTGCATAAATAAGCTTTGCATTAAGATCTATACTAAGTTCTATAAAATCTTTAAAAGTATTTAAATTAGTTTGTAAAACCTTAGTTTGATCAAAAACCGTAGTGTCTGAAATTGCTGCTTGATGAAAAATAATCTCTGGCTTAAAATCTTCAATCTTTTTTAAAACTTTTTCATCATTAATATCACCTGCAAAAAGCTCTCCATCAAATTCAAGTAAATTTTTAAAATGCCCAAAACTTTGCAAATTTCCATTTTCAAAAGTCGCACTACTACGCATTTTATCGATGATTAAAATTTCATGTTTTTCTTGCAAATTTAAAGCCAGTTGCGAACCTATAAATCCTGCGCCACCTGTGATTGCTATTCTCATTTAAATGTCCTTTTCTTTAAAAAAGCTCAAAATTTCTTTTAAATTTTTAAATTGTCTAAAAAAATCGCCTTCTTTTTTTTCTTCATTCACTAAAATCAAAGTGCCAATATCAGCATTTAATCCTGCTTGCATATCGCTTAGATTATCTCCGATAAAGATAGAATTTTTCATATCTAAATCAAACTCATCTTCTGCTTTTAAAAGCATTCCTGTTTTAGGTTTGCGACATTCACAACCTTCTAAATGTGGACAATGATAAATTTTATCAATTTTTATATCTTGTTTGGCAAATTCTTTAAGCATATAATCACAAAGCTTAAAAAAATCACTTTCCTTGTAATATCCTCTTGCAATGCCTGATTGATTTGTCGCTATAAAAAGCAAATAATTTCTAGCTAAAAAATATCTACAAAGCTCAAAAATTCCATCACAAAATTCAAAATCTTCTATTTTATAAACATATTTTTTATCTATATTAATCACACCGTCTCTATCTAAAAATAATGCTTTTGTTTTCATAAAAAACATTATAATATAGCTTTTTTGAAAAGAAAATAAACATTATCTTTAATTTCTTAAGATTTTTATAAAAATAAAGATATATAATACCTAGCAATCTAATTTTTACTAAGGAGAAAACAAATGAAAAAATTATTAGTAGTTTCTGCTTTGGCATGTCTTGGTGTTTCTGCTTTTGCTGCAGATGGTGCTACACTTTTTAAAAAATGTGCAGTATGCCATGGTGCAAAAGCAGATAAAGTTTATTTAAACAAAGTTCCAGCTTTAAAAACTCTTTCTTCTGCTGAAAGACTTCAATACATGAAAGAATATTCAGAAGGCAAAAGAAATGCTTATGGTCAAGGTGCGATCATGAAACTTAACCTTAAAGGTTTAACTGAAGAAGATTTTAAAGCTATTGAAGCCCATATTGAAACTTTAAAATAATTTCTAAAAAAGGCTTTCCTTTTTAAGAAAGCCTTTTTTTATCCAAAGCTTCTTTTTTACGCCTTTCTAATTCTATGGCATCACGCAAAGAATCCTCATCATCATTTAAAGTAGTAAATTTATAATCATCATCAAATTGCTTATTTTTAATCCCCCAAAGCAAAGTTGCCAAAATGATAAAAAACGCTAAGATAGAAACCCCTATCATCATCATGATTATACTATTCATTCTTTAATCCTTAAAGCATTTAAAACGACTATTATACTACTAAAAGACATAGAAATAGCAGCAAATAAAGGATTTATCATACCCAAAAAAGCCAAAGGTATGGTACAAGCATTATAAAACAAAGAAAAAGCAAGATTTTGCTTGATAATTTTAAAGGTATTTTTAGATAATTTGATGGCTTTTTTTAAAGAAAGCAAGTCATTTTTCAAAAGTAAAACATCACTACTTTCTATAGCTAGATCACTTCCTTCTCTTAAAGTCATCGAAACACTTGCATATTTTAAAGCTAGTGCGTCATTTACCCCATCACCTACAAATAAAACTTTGTAATTTTTACTTAATTTTTCTATAGTTTTCATCTTATCTTCTGGCAAACAAGAAGCTTGATAATTTTGAATTTCTAATTTTCTAGCGATTTTTGCCACTGCTTTTTGATGATCACCACTAAGTATCATTAATTCTTTTTTTTCTTTTTTAAGATAAGTGATAAGCTCTTTTGCACCTTCTCTTAAAACACTATCAAGCTCAAAAAAAGCTAAAATTTTACCTTCCTTAGCAAAAATAAAATGTGTATTATCAAATTCTTTAGTTACAATACCCTTTTCTTGCAAAAATTTAGAACTTCCGCCTAAAAGCAACCCTTCATTTAACTCAGCACTTAAACCTTTAGCTTGAATGCTTGAAAGTTTTTTAAAGTCCAAATTTAAATCCTTAGCTCCTTTTTGCCTTAAATACGACGCAATATTTTGAGAGATAGGATGTTTAGAAAGTTTTACAAAATTATAAAGCTCATTTAAATCAAGCGCTTTATCTAAAAAAACCTCTTTAAGTTCAAGCTCTATTTTAGTTAAAATACCTGTTTTATCAAACACTACACAATCACATTTACTTAAATCTTCTATCACGCTAGAACTTTTAAATAAAATATGCTTTTTTAAAGCCCTACCTAAGGCCACAAGATTGCTCACGGGCGTTGCTAAAGCCAAGGCACAAGGACAAGCGATAATCAAAACTGCAATCGCATTGACTAAAGAAATTTCAAAACTCTCTTCCTTATAAAAAAACCAAAAAGCAAAACAAACAAAAGCGATCAATAAAACCGTTCTAGAAAAATAAGCCGAAAGACTATTGACCAAACTTTCAAGTTTTGCTTTTTTAGAACTTGCAAGTTCTAAAAGCTGGATAATTTGACTGAGTTTTGAATCTTTGTAAAGCTTTGTTGCTTCATACTCCACACTTCCATCAAGCACTATACAAGCTGAAAAAATTTCATCTTCTTTTTGTATGAGTTTTGGGGCATTTTCTCCATTTAAAGAAGAAGTATCCACGCTCATTTCGCCACTTTTACAGATCCCATCGATTAAAATTTTATCTCCAGTTTTAAGTAAAACTCTATCTCCTAAACAAACCTTTTGGACTTCTTTAGGAACAAATTCTTTACCATTAAAAACTAAAACTTCATTTTGCAAAAAATCATTAAGCCCATCTATAGTATCTAAAGCGCGCTTTTTACTAAACATCTCAAGATATTTACCTATAAACACAAAGCAAACTATCATCGCCACAGAGTCAAAATACACCTCCCCTACCCTAAAAAACATAGCCCATAAAGAATAAACATAAGCCAAACTCGCTCCGCTAATCACCAATACATCCATATTTAAACTATGCATTTTTAAAGTTTTAAAAGCGCTTTTATAAAAATGAGATCCCGTATAAAAAAGCACAGGAGAGCAAAGGATAAATTCAGCAAAATTTAAAATATCCTTAGTATCCTTATCCATACCGCTAAAAAATCCTGCGTATTTTGCCACTGCTATCCACATGATATTCATCACGCAAGCTATAGCCACAACAAGCTTAGAATAAAATTCTCTTTTTAGTAAATCCGCTTTTTTTGAAACCTTGCTCGCATCATAAGCACTCGCTTTATAACCTATGCTTTCAATAAGTCTTAAAATTTGCACCAAAGAAATACTTTGTTCATCAAAAACAATGCGTGCTTTATGGCTTAAATGATTGATATCAAGTTCTAAAATTCCTTCTTGCTTGGTTAAAATTTTCTCATTAAGCCACACACAAGCTGCACATTCTATACCGTGTATCATGAGATAAATTTCACTAAATCCTTCTTTGGTTTTAGTAATAAACTCATCATAATTTTTCATTTCATTTTGAAAATTTACAGGACTTAAAGTTTGATTTCCAAGCTTTTCATAAAACTCATCTAATCCACTTTCATGCAAAATTTCCCAAACGCTCTCACAACCCTTGCAACAAAAAAAATTACCCTTATACTCTATCATTTGAGCTTGTTTATAATCAAGTCTACAATGTTCACATTTCATAATCATTCTTTAAAAAAATATTTTTTATAATTATAAACAAATTTGACAAAAAGTGTACTTTTTTACTAAAATCACATTTTACAAAAAATATTCTGCTAAATCTTACGAGGACTTATGGAAAAAGAAAAAAAACAACATCAAAGAACCCACGTTCCAGTGGAAGGTTATAAAATCGAAGAATTAAAATTATTAGATCTAGAAAATCTAGTTAAAATCGCCAATGAATGTGAAATCGAAAACCCAAGAGAATTTCGCCGCCAAGAACTTATTTTTGAAATTTTAAAAGCACAAACAAAAAAAGGTGGTTTCATACTTTTTACAGGAATTTTAGAAATTTCTTCTGAAGGTTATGGCTTTTTAAGAGGCATGGACTCCAATCTTAGCGATAGTGTTAATGACGCTTATGTTTCAAATTCACAAATTAGAAAATTTGCTCTGCGTGTAGGCGATATCGTTACAGGACAGGTAAGAGAGCCAAAAGATCAGGAAAAATACTACGCTCTTTTAAAAATCGAAGCGATCAATTATCTGCCTTTACAAGAAGCCAAAGAAAGACCTTTGTTTGATAACTTAACCCCTATTTTTCCAACAGAAAAAATCAAACTCGAATACGATGCAATGAAGCTTACAGGTCGTGTTTTGGATCTTTTTACTCCTATAGGGAAAGGACAACGCGGACTCATCGTTGCTCCACCACGCACAGGTAAAACAGAGCTTATGAAAGAACTTGCTGCTGCCATTGCAAAAAACCACCCAGAAATGCATTTAATCGTGCTTTTAGTCGATGAAAGACCTGAAGAAGTTACCGATATGCAAAGATGTGTAAAAGGCGAAGTTTTTAGTTCTACTTTTGATTTACCTGCTTATAATCATGTGCGTGTAGCTGAACTCGTGATAGAAAAAGCCAAAAGAATGGTAGAAACAGGAAAAGATGTTATCATCTTACTTGATAGTATCACAAGACTGGCACGTGCTTATAACACCGCAACTCCAAGCAGTGGAAAAGTCCTAAGCGGTGGGGTAGATGCTAATGCTTTGCACAAACCAAAACGCTTTTTTGGTGCAGCTAGAAATATAGAAAATGGAGGCTCTTTAACCATAGTTGCTACAGCTTTAATTGACACAGGTTCAAGAATGGATGATGTGATTTTTGAAGAATTTAAAGGCACAGGAAATAGCGAAATAGTTCTTGATAGAAATATCGCTGATAGAAGAATTTATCCTGCGATTAATATCATCAAATCAGGAACAAGAAAAGAAGAATTACTCCAAGGCGTAGCAAATCTTCAAAAAATTTGGGCGATCCGTTCAGCGATTTCTCAAATGGATGATGTTGAAGCGTTGAAATTTTTATATTCTAAAATGCTTAAAACCAAAGACAATGTAGAACTTTTATCTATAATGAACGAGTAAAAAATGCTTCAAGCTTTAGCGATTAAATACAGACCAAAAACCTTTGATGAACTCATAGGACAAAAGACAGTTAGCGTAAGTTTAAAATACGCTCTAAATCATAATCGCTTAGCTCATGCTTATCTTTTTTCAGGACTTAGAGGAAGCGGAAAAACCTCAAGTGCTAGAATTTTTTCTCGTGCCTTAGTTTGCGAACAAGGACCAAGTGATACTCCATGTGGTACTTGCAAGCACTGTCTTGCAGCACTTGAAGGCAAACATATAGACATTATAGAAATGGATGCTGCAAGCAACCGTGGACTTGAAGACATACAAACCTTAATCGAGCAAACCAAATATACCCCTTCTATGGCAAGATTTAAAATTTTCATCATCGATGAAGTACATATGCTTACCCCGCAAGCTGCAAATGCACTTTTAAAAACCTTAGAAGAACCACCAAGTTATGTTAAATTTATACTTGCAACAACAGATCCTTTAAAACTCCCAGCTACTGTACTTTCAAGAACGCAACATTTTCGCTTTAAACAAATTCCACAAAGTGAAATTTTAAATCATCTTAAAGAAATTTTACTTAAAGAAAATGTTAAATTTGAAGAAGAAGCTTTAAAATTCATAGCAAGAAGCGGCAATGGATCTTTAAGAGATACTTTAACCTTACTTGATCAAGCTATTATTTTTTGTCAAAATGAAATCAGCATTAGTAAAATTACAGATATGCTAGGCTTTTTAGATCCTCAAAAAATCAAAGCCTTTTATCAGGCTATTTTAACAAAAGACAAAGAAAAAGTTTTTGCATATTTAGAAGAATTGCAAGATTATGAAGCTTCAAGCGTGATTGATGAAATGCTTTTTTATTTAAAAGAAAGTTTTTTTGCAAAAAGTACAGAATTTTCTACTTTAATTTATGAAAGATTTTTCCGTATTTTATCAAAAGCTAAAAATATGCTTTGCGATGATGATGGCTTTACGCTTTGTGTTATGGCTTTTATGATGATGGAAGCAAGTCATTTAAAAGAAATTGACGCACAAATCCAAGAAATCAAACAAGAAAATATAACAAATACTACACCTAAGATCACACCTTCTCCTATCATGCCTAATCTTGAGAAAAAAATAGAAAAAAATGCTTATGAAATCTTGCTTGATAGTATTTATGATAGGGATTTTGATCTTGCAGAATGCTTTAAACAAAGCACAAAATTTATTAGTTTTGAAAATAATACTTTAAATATAAGCTCAAACGCACAAGGAAAAAATCGCGATACGCTCAATAAAGGTTTTAAACTCATACAAGAACTTTTTAAAGCCAAATTTGGAGAAAATGCAAAAATTAATGTACAAAAAGCACTAACAATTGATGAAAATAAGCTTCAATCCTTAACTCAAGAATTACCAAACAGTGAAAATAAAAACAATATTCAAAGTTCTATTAATATGCTTAAAGAAGGAGCTAAAAAATTTGACCCACAAGAAGATCTTAAAGAGGCTCTTAAAGATTGTTTTGGGGAGCCTAGTATAGAAAATTAATCATCATTTTTAAGAGAGATGAAAATCAAAGCTAAAAACATATAAGTTACCAATCTTGTAGCATCAGGCAAACCATTCCAAACATTACTCATCCACATTTCAAACCATTCTGCAGCAACTACTTGAAAGGCAAACCATAAATACAACAACAAGTTAAGGAAATAATCCCAAAAATCTTAGCGTTAAGAAAGCTTTGAGCATCTAAATTTCTAGCTTTAAACATATCATAAGCACCTTTTAGGACTGTTAAGGTAATAAAAATTTCAAAAAGAATAATTATTATATAGTCTATATGATGAATCACAGGAGAAGTAATAGCTCTATAAATTATAGCATTACCTAAATAATCAGACTTTATATCCATACTCATCACATGCGAAACAAATTGGAAATTAGAATTATAATCTGTCACATTTCTAAAAACCACTACACCTGCTAACGATGCAACGGTAAGCAAAATAATAATTTTTAAAAATCAAATCATTTTACTTATGCAAAAACATTTTTATTACATTTATACCATTTTAGTAATATTCTTAATAAAAATTAAATTTTTAAATTCTTTTAAGTCTTAAAGAATTAAGCACCACAGCAACAGAACTAAAACACATTGCAAGTGCTGCTATATGAGGACTTAAAGTGATAAAAGGTACAAATCCTGCTGCGATAGGAATGCAAAGTACATTATAAATAAAAGCCCAAAAAAGATTTAGCTTGATAATACTGCGTGTTTTTTTAGCAAGTTTAAAGCATTTAAAAATCGCTGATAAATCATCTTTTATCAAGATAAAATCCCCTGTTTTTTTTGCAAGTTCATTTGCTTTTGAAAAACTCATACTCACGCTTGCAGCAGATAAAGCCACCGCATCATTGATCCCATCTCCTACAAAAAGAGTTTTTTTAAATTTTTGAATGATTTGCAGTTTTTCTTCACTCTTAAGTTGAGCATGAAATTCGTCTATTTGTAATTCTTTGGCTATTTTTTCTACATTTTTTATATGATCACCACTTAAAATAAAAGTTTTAAGATTTTGCTTTTTTAAATTTAACACAAGCTCTTTGGCTCCATCTTTTAAAGCATTGCTTAACAAAACACCGCCTAAACACTTTTTATTCTTAGCAAAATACACCCTAACATGTTCTTTAAAAGAATCAAAAAAGATATCACTTTCTTTTGTGTCAATTTCATTTTCGTGCAAAAACTCCGCACTACCTACAAGATAAATATCATTATCTTCTTTGTATTTTATACCAGAACCCACAATCACTCTTCCCTCGCCCTTTAAATCAAAAATTTGATCTTTATGCAAAGCCTTAGCTATAGGATGAGAGCTTAAACTTTCAATTTGGCATAATTTATCAAAATCATCTTTAGAAAGATTGTGTTTAAAAATACTCAAATTTTCCTTTGTTAATGTACCTGTTTTATCAAAAAAAGCGTACTTAACTAAGGCTAATTCTTCCAAAGCAGCAGGATTTTTAATAAGAATGAATTTTTTTGCCGCATTTGCACTTGCCACAACCAAAGCTATAGGTGTTGCAAGCCCTAAAGCACAAGGACAAGAAATCAAAAGCACAGCACAAGCGTGTAAAAAAGCTGTATTTAAATCCGCTTTTACCGCCCAAAAAACAAAAACTAAAAAAGCAAAAAATATTATACCCCCTACAAAGTATTTAGAAATTTGATCTGCTAAATTTGCCAAAGGACTTTTAATATTTCCTGCTTCAAAAACTAGATTTTTGATTTGTTCTAAAGTACTATCCATAGCCTTTTTGTTTGCTTTGATCCTTAAAGCGCCATTTAAAACTACTGCTCCTGCTTGAACTTCATCGCCTTCTTTTTTTAAAACAGGCAAAAACTCTCCATTTAAAAAACTCATATCAAGCTCTGCGCTCCCTAAAAGCACTACTCCATCTGCAACAATGCTTTCTCCTTCTTTTACCAAAAGCACATCGCCACTTTTGACAAAAGAACTTGGAATTTCTTTAATACTTTCATCTTCAAGCAAAATTTTTGTCTTTTTTGTATCTATATTTTCCAAAATTCTTTGATAATCTTGTGCTTTAAATTTAGCCTTACTTTCAAGATATTTTCCTAAAAGCACAAAGGAAATAATCATCATTGCACCACTAAAATACAAATCTTCTTCTTTAAAAATTTGCAAATACACCAAAAAAGAATACACAAAAGCACTCAAAGTCCCTAAAGCTACAAGGGTATTCATATCTAAATTTTTACTTTTAAGTCCTAAAAAAGCATGAGAAAAAAAATCTCTCCCGCAATAAAATATCCCAAAAAAACTCAAAGCCATTTGGATATTTTGCGAAAAAGAACTTTTAACAAACATTTCAAAATACATAATAATCACACTCAAAACTATACTTAAGAGCAAATTTTTTCTTAATTCTAAGTGTTTTTTTGCCTTGTATGCGTTCAAGCTTTGTTCATCTTCTAAAATTTCAAAGCCTAAATTTTTAATTTTTGCGATGATATCTTTGCGTTTTTCTTGATCTTCAAGTAAAAAAACTCCGCTAGAATTCACATAAGAAACACTAGCATCTTTAACACCATCAATTTTTTTACAAGCTCTTTCTATAGCGTTAGAACAATTAACGCAAGTCATTTTACCTATTTTTATACGCAATTCTTCCATTATAAACGCTCTATGATTTCAAAACCTAAATCTTGAAATTCTTTTGTAAAATTTGATACTTGATTTTCTTCTAAATTTAAACTTAAAATTTTTTGCTCCAAATCTACTTCTATATTACCAAATTCATCTTCAAGAGAATTTTTGATCAAATTTACACAACCTATGCAATTAACATTTTTTACTTTAAATTTCATTTTCACTCCTTATAGGTTGTATAGTAATGTGCCCGATTTCAAATTCATGTAGTAATTTATGGGATAAATCCTGAGATAGTTTTTCAAATTCCTTTAGATTGCAAACTTTCACTTTTAAGTGCATAGAAGCTACTAGCATTTTATTGGTGATTTGAGTAATATGCAAATCCACTACCTCATCCACACTAGGATTTAAAAGCAAAACTTGTCTTACTTTTTCTATATCCACAGGAGAACTTTCAAGTAAGACATTAGCGCTTTGTTTAAGCAAGATAATTGCCCATCTTAAAAGCAAGATTGATAATACAATAGCTAAAATCGTATCTATATAAACAATACCACTAAAATACACCGCGATCCCACCTATAATAACCACTAAAGAACCCAATAAATCACTCATCATATGTAAAAAAGCAGATTTCATATTGACATTTTCTAAATTTGCACCCTTAAACATCATCAAAGCATTAACCCCATTTACCAAAAAGCCCAAAATAGCTACAATTATCATGGTTTTAGCGTCAATTTCTTTTGGATTAATAAATTTTTCTATAGCCTCATAAATGATAAATAAAGCCGATAAAATAATGGTTAAAGCATTGATAAAAGCCACCAAAACTTCAAGACGAAAATACCCAAAGGTCTTTTGATGATCTTGCCATTTTTCTACAGCTATGATGGCTAAAAAACTAAGAGCTAAGGCAAAAACATCAGAAAACATATGCAAAGTATCGCTTAAAAGTGCCAAAGAATTTGAAAGGATTGAATAAATAAATTGCACAAGCATCATAGAAAAAGTCATTAAAAGAGAAATTTTTAAAATCTTTTTATCCATACTCCTTGCATCAGCATGGGAATGATGATGTTCATGAGAATGTTCTTCGTGATTATGATGACAAGATTTGTTAGCTAAAGGCTCGTGTGATAAAAATTTATACATTTTATATCCTTTTTGCTTGACATTTTAAGATATTAAGCTAAAAAGAATATAAATATTTGTTATTCTTATAAAAATTAAAAGTCAAAAAGCTCACCTAGCCAACTTTCTTTCTTTTTCTTTTTATAGTAATCATTGTGCTGATGATAAGCTGAGTTATTATATCTTGACTCTTGTCTTGAAGCTTGGTTAAAATTTGCTGTATTAGGGACACTGCGTTCTATGATTTTGTCAAGTTCTCCACGATCAAGCCAAACGCCACGACATTTTGGACAATAATCAATCTCAACTCCACTCCTATCGCTCATAACCAAATCCACATTGCAAACTGGACATAACATACAATACCGCCTTTTTTTAAATTTTTGATTTAAAATTATAAAAAGAAATACTAAACAATTTTACAACAAGTTTTAATGTTTTTTTGCATGTCTAGTCATCATAAAACTTTGTTCAAAAAATATAAGCAAAGTAACACTCACTCCTATAGCTAAAGCCAAAGTCACAGAAACAGTTGTAAAAAAATAATCAAAAAATTGAACCAAAAATTCAGACTTAGCCTTCAAATCATCACTGCGTATAAAAGAAATAAGATACAAAATCGCTTTATAAGCATAAATTCCAGGTATCATAGGAATAAGAGCAGGAAAAGCGATAATTTCAGCAGGGGTTTTAATGATTTTTGCTAGAACAATTCCTAAACATCCTATACAAAATGAAGCAACAAAAGTTGCAATTGCTAAAGTTTGAAAATGAAAATATTCCACCAAAGTAAAACGAAGCCCATGCGCAATTGCTGCTAAAAGAGCAGATAAAATAAGGGTTTTTAAAGGTGGATTGCAAGCATAAGCAAAGCCAAATCCCGCCACAGCAGCAAAAAACATATCTCTTAAAATAAATTCAATCATCTTAAAATCCCAAAATCCGAAATACTAAGCGTCATGTAAATTCCAAGTGCTATACAACAAATCAAAATAGCCACGCTGATAATACGACTAAGCCCCATTAAAATATGATCTTTTAATATATCAATCACAGAATTTATAAAAAATACCCCTGGTATAAGATATAAAATACTAGAACCCAAAGCCACATCAGAAGTATTGGTATATCCCATATCCAGTCCAAAAAATACAAACCACGATGAGATAAAAGAACAAAGAATGTATTGAATTCTTAAATCAATCTTTGCTTTAGTTAAAATATATCTTAACAACAATCCCACGAAAGTTGCAAAAAACACTAAATTTCCAGCACCAAAATCACCGCCAAAAAGCCTACAAAAAGCCGAATTTGCCATAGAAACAAACAAAAGATTAAGCAAATAAGAATGCTTTTTTTGTTGAGAAATTTTCTCAAAAACAACTTGCGCTTTTTCAAGATCGTATTTGTGATCATATATAGCCCAGCTTAAAGCACTTAAATCAAAAATAAGCTTGAAATTAACATGGGCATGATGATTGGGTATGACATAAGTTCTTTGAATGGAGTTATCATCCATATCTACAACATTTAAAGTAATATGATGAAAAAAGAAATTGATATTTATCTCATAGCCATAAACCTCGGCTATTCTTCCTACGCATTTTGCCACCCTAGCTGTATAAGTTCCAGCACCTAGTAAAGTTTTAGTATATATAATTAAAAAATTAGTTAATCTTTGTATATCAGGTTTTTCCATATTTTGATCATCTTTAACTTGAATTTATTACAATTATAGCAAATTTGAAAATAATAAAGAAAAAAATATTTATAATTTAAATCATTTATTAAAAGGCTTTTTGATTTTGATATAAATTAAACTTGCTAAAATCACAAAAACAATTATAATGATTAAAATTTGAGTTAAATAAGTTTTAATCAACTCTTCATTTTGTCCTATATAATAACCCAAAAATACAAGTATAGCCACCCAAATAGCACTACCAAGTGCAGTAAAAAGTATAAAATTTACAAGTTTCATTTTTACCAAACCTGCAGGCATAGAGATGTACTGACGAATCCCTGGTAAAAGACGACAAGTAAAGGTTGAAAATTCCCCGTGTTTGTTAAAAAATTCTTCAAATTTAGCAAATTTGGCTTCATTTATGCCAAAATACTTACCCCATTTTAATACAAAATTTTTACCCCAAAAAAAGCAAATATAGTAATTAATCAAAGCCCCTAAAACAGAACCTAAAGTCCCACTAAGTATACAAAGAGTGATATCAAGTTCTCCTTTATGTGCCAAATATCCAGCAGGTATCATAACAACTTCACTTGGAAAAGGTATAAAACAACTCTCCAAGGTCATTAAGATAATAATACCCAAATACCCCCAAGCACTAGCCATCTCAACAATAAAAGAAATGATTTCTTGCATATTAGCCTTATTTGAAGAAAATTTTAAAAAATTGTAGCTTAAAAGATTAAACAGTAAAAAGCGGTTTTACACCGCTTTTTTTATTTACCTGCAACTGAAACTTGATTTGGATTGTCCGCTGCACGAGCGATCATGCACTCTTTTAAAATAGCAGCATCAGCTGGATCGCTAACTTTTTTATTAATCCAGCGTTCAACTTGTTTCATTGTTTTTGACTCTGGCTCTGGAGCTTCGTATTTTGCCATCAAACTTGCACAATCAGCCAAAGCAATGATAGGTAATAAACTTGCAAAAAGTATTTTTCTCATCTTTTGCTCCTTAGAATTTTACATTATACATTAACATGATATTATCAGCTCTTGCTTTATCTTTTTTCGCTCCACCAAATGGTAAGCCACGATTACCCCATTTATTTTGGATATTGGTATAGCTTAAGCGTAAGAATTGATATCTATCAAGTTGATAAATCACATAAACATCGTGAGCCGTTCCTCTTGTCATTCTTATATTAAGTGGATCGTTGATACTTGGACGGCTCATAGTATACCAGTATCTACTTCCCCAGAAGAACTCATACCCCACTTTTAAAGCCTTAGTAAAATCATAGCGTCCACCTACATGCACAGCATAACCATCTTTTTCATTAAATTCCAATTGAGATTGTACAGTAGGAATTGCACTTAGAGTATGTGCATTTGCTCCACTAGAATATCCTAAAGATACAAAATAATTAAAATTTGTTCCAAAAGCATTATAGTTTTCAAAATGAATATTTGCTAAAGTTAAATTTCCTAGATTGTAAACACCATCTTGTAAAACATTAACCAAAGCACCGCCTGAGCCAGGAATATTGATTCCTGGAAATGGTAATGCAAAATCAGTCATATGAGCTACATTGAAGATAATAAGATTATCTCCCATGCCTTCTATAGGAAGCTCTCCTTCTACTGCAGCATAGTAAAGATTTGCATCAGCATCTTTTTGATCGCTCATCCAGTCTCTTACCTTGCCTTCTTCATCCCATTGATAAGTTTTACCATAAGCTGCACGGATAGCTACCTTATGATCTTGCAAACTTTCAGGTTTATAAGTGATCACCGCTGCATCACCTAGAGCGTTGATTGCCAAGGCTGGATAAGTGGATTGTCTTAAAGCATTGTTTCTAAGATTACTTCCTGGACCATCGGTTCCTGGCTGTCTTCCTATAGTTGCAATCCACTCAGGCGTGATATAGTAGTCAAGATAAGCTCTATCTACATAAAGTACAGGCCCACTTGTTCTTGTATTTCTTCCTGCATCTAAGTCATAAGGAGTGCCACTCCAACCCATTTGAGACCAGTTTTTAGCCATAGATAAACGACCATAGAATTTGGTTTTATCATTAATATCAGCATTCATATTTAAATGAAGCTCATTCATCCATTTGTTATTGGCACTATAATCTTGTCCGCCAACTTTATAGTTTGTATTTGAAACCGCTGTTGAAAACTCAAGTCCAAATTTAACCTTGCTTAAAGCAGCTTGAAATTCTGTTTCATCAGCTCTATCATTAAGATCGGCAAGTTCAGCTTTTACAGCTTCATTTTGCTTAGCTTGAGCTTCCCTTTCTTTTCTGATTTGTGCAAGTTCAGCTTGAATTTGTGCAAGCTGTTTTTGAAGCTTGGTTATTTCATCATCTGTATTTTTAGCAAAAAGTGAAGATGAAAGAAGACAAGCACTTAAAATAAGTGAAAACTTAGTTTTCATAATCATAACTCCTTGTAATTTTGTTACATTTCACTGAAATAAAATTATAATTATAGAAAAAAAAGCTTTAAAAAAAATTATGTGTTAATTATTTTTAGCTAGTCAAATTTTATGACTAGCTTTACATTATAAGATTTAAATTTAATTACAAAATTTTTATATCTAAAATTTTATCTCCTTGGCGTATAGAGTCTAAAACTTCCAAACTTTCTTCATCTTTTGGATCAATTTGCCCAAAAACAGTATGAACCCCATCTAAATGAGCTTGAGGGCTGTGACAAATGAAAAATTGGGATCCACCCGTATCGCGTCCTGCATGCGCCATAGATAAGGTTCCACGCTCATGTTTATGTTCTTGATCATCACATTCACAAATGATTTCATATCCAGGCCCACCTATACCATTGCCGTGTGGACAACCCCCTTGTATGACAAAATTTGGGATCACACGATGAAAATTTAAATCTTTATAAAATCCTTCATTAGCCAAAGTAGCAAAATTACAAACCGTTTGTGGAGCCTCATCACCAAAAAGTTTTAGCTTCATTGTACCTTTTTCAGTTTCTATAAGAGCAAATTTGTATTCATTTACTTTGCTTGTGTCAATTGTTTTTATCATATTTTCTCCTTAATCTATATTTGTATAAACAGCTTGAACATCATCATCATCTTCTAACTTATCTAAAAGTTTTTCTATATCACTAAGCTGTTCTTCGCTAAAGCTTACAGGATTGTTTGGTATATACTCAAGTCCTGCTTTTTTAAGAATTAAACCCTTAGTTTCTATAGCAGAGCTTAGCTCACCAAAAGCAGTATAATCACCGCTAATTACCAACTCTTCTTCATTTTGTTCTAATTCTTCAAGCCCTGCATCGATCAAATCAAGTTCTAATTCTTCTAAATCTCCTGCAAATTTTTCAAGATGAAAAACCGCTTTTCTAGTAAACATAAAGCCTAAAGATCCATTTTGTAAAACTTCTCCACCATTCTTGCTAAAAATAGCTTTTACATTGGCCACGGTGCGTGTAGGGTTATCACTCATACATTCAACTATAACTAAAGCTCCATGTGCAGCTTTTCCTTCATAATGAATGTTTTTAATATCTGCGCTATCTTTTCCGCTCGCACGCTTAATAGCCGCATCTATATTATCTTTTGGCATATTATTTGCTTTTGCTGTAGCTATAGCACTTCTTAATTTTGGATTCATATCAGGATCAGTGCCACCTTCTTTAGCAGCTACTTGTATGGCTTTAGCAAGCTTAGGAAAAAGCTTGCTCATTTTATCCCATCTAGCCTCTTTAGAAGCTCTTCGGTATTCAAATGCTCGTCCCATAAATTCTCACTTTCTTTAAAGATTTTCAAACTTAAAAGTATAAACTAAAAAGGCTAATTAAAGCTTTAAATGGTATGATTTTACCATTTATTTTAGGAGAAGTTTTTGAATATCGCAAAAAAAGAACTTTTTGTTGCTTGGTTTTTCTTGATTGTTGCTATTGTATTTGAAGTTTTAGGTACTAGTTTTTTAAAAATGGAAAATCAAATTTTAGGCTATATATTTATGGCTTTATTTATAGCTTTTTCTTATTTTTTTATGGGCAAGGCGATTAAAAAAATTCAAGTAGGCATAGCCTATGCTGTATGGGAACTTTTAGGGATTATTCTTATACTTTTAGTTTCTTTTATAGTTTTTAAAGAGAGTTTAACCTTAACTCAAATTCTAGGCATTGTTCTTTCTATCGTTGGAATTATCATGATTAATATAGGCGAGGTTAAAGAATAATGTATATTTTTATCATTGTTTTATCAGCATTCTTAGACATTATAGCAAATTTATTACTAAAAAAATCAGATGGTTTTAAGCATAAAATTTGGGGCTTGGCTGCGATTGTCAATGCTATACTTGCTTTTTTTCTACTTTCTTTTTCTTTAAAATATGCTCCTTTAAGCATAGCTTACTCAACTTGGGGTGCTATAGGCATCATAGGAACTTGTCTTGGTGGATGGATTTTATATAAAGAAAAATTAAACAAAATAGGAATTTTAGGTATCATTATCGTGATAATAGCAGTGTTTTTGCTAAACTATTAAAACAGCAAAATGCTGTTTTAATGTTCCATTTTGTTTTTCGCTTCAATACCCATTAAAGAAAATGCGGTTTTAATACTAAGAGCAACCAAAGAAAATAATTTAAGTAAATCATTTTCATTTGCAGAGCCTATAACTTTATTTTCATTGTAGAATTTATGAAAATTTGCAGCTAAATTTTTAAGATAATCAGGAATTTTTTGCAAAGCTCTAGCCTCAAAAGCATCATTTAAAATAGCTTTTAAATTCAAAGCTTCAAAAAGTAAATTTACACCATCTTGATTTAAACTTTGTAAATCAGCTCCCATTACATCATCGATTTTTTTACCAGCTTTAGCAAACACTTGATGAATTCTAGCGTGTGCGTAGTTGATATAATACACAGGATTAGAGCTATCTTCTTTTTGCAAATCACTAATATCAAATTCCAAATGAGTATCGCACTTTTTACTCAAAAAGATATAACGCAAAGCATCACTTCCTATTTCATCAATCACATCGCTCATCAAGATAAAATTTCCTGCTCTTTTACTCATTTTATAAGGCTCTCCATCTTTAAGCAAGGAAACCATTTGTGCTAAAATAATCTCAAGATTATTAGAGTCAAATCCCAAAAACTCCATCGCAGCTTTCATTCTAGGGATATAACCATGATGATCTGCTCCCCAGATATTAATACACTTGCCATAACCACGACTCATTTTATCCTTATGATAAACAATATCTGCTGCCAAATAAGTCCCGCGTCCATCTTCACGGATAATTACCCTATCTTTTTCATCGCCTTTTTGCGAAGAAGCAAGCCAAATTTTACCTTCTTGCTCGTAAATTCCTTTATGTTTTTTTAAAGATTCTAAAGTTGCATTTAAAGCGTCATAATACGATCTCTCGCTTACATAGCTGTCAATTTTAATCTTTGCTTGTTCTAAATTTTGTTTAATCAAAACAAGCATTTTATCTTTTGCCCAATCAGCTAAACTAGGGATATTTTCTTCACTAAAAAATTCTTTACCAAATTTTTCAAAAGCTTCTTTTGCCAAATCTGCTATATACTCGCCTTTGTAATATTGCTCTGGATATTCAACATTTTCATGAAGTATATTTTCTTTCACACTTAGTAAAATAGAAAGCCCTAGTAAATAAATTTGATTACCCGCATCATTGACATAGTATTCTGTATCAAATTTATAGCCCAAATGTCTTGCAAGTCTTGTTAAGGTGTCTCCAAAAACAGCGCCTCTTGCATGTCCTATGTGCAAAGGCCCAGTAGGGTTTGCACTCACATATTCAAGTAAAAAACTTTCTTGTTTTTTTTCTCCTTTAGTAAAATCATTTGGATTTGCTAAAGCTTGATTTGCAAGTTCATTTAAAAAAGTTTTGGAAATTCTAAAATTTAAATACCCATTTACAGCTTCAACCGATTCAAAGCAATCATGATTTTGAAATTTGCTCGCTAAGTCGCTAGCGATCAACATAGGAGATTTTTTTAATTCCTTAGCCAGTGAAAAAGCCAAAGGGGTAGCAAAATGTGCTAAATTTTTATCCTTTGGATTTTCAAGTGTAAAATCACACTCTAAAATCTTTTTAATTTCATTAAAAATAATACTTTTCAAAAGACTAAACCTTAAGCTTTTTTTGTTTCGTCTATACTTGCGTCAGCATTTGTATTATTAGTTGTGTTTTTGTTTTCTTCTATTTTTTGAGTATTTTTTGCTACTTCATCATCATTATTCATTTCATCTTTAAAAGTTTTAATACCTTTACCTAAACCCTTTGCAAGTTCTGGAATTTTTTTTGCTCCAAAAAGCAATACAACAATCAATAAAATAATCAACCAATGACTTGGACTTGACCAACCACCCATTTTATTCTCCTTCATTCCAAATATTTTGAATTTGCCCTAGATTCTGCCCTTTGGTTCTAAATTTATGGGCGATTAAAATCGCTCGCAATGCTTCATAACTTTGCTTCAACTCATCGTTAATGATAAGATAATCATACTCACTAAGCTCTTTCATTTCATCACTAGCGTTTTGTAATCTTTTTTCTAGTTGTATTATTGTATCAGTATTTCGCTTAATAAGTCTTTTTTTTAACTCATCTTTATTTTTTGTAGTAATAAAAACAGAAACAATCTTATCAGCCATTTTTTTTCTGGCTATTTTAAATCCTTGCACATCAATATCAAAAACAACTATTTTTCCATTATCTAAAGCATCTTGAGTGTGCTTTAAAGAAGTGCCATAAAAATTTTCATGCACCTTAGCCCATTCTAAAAAATGATCACCATCTATACCTTTTTGAAATTCTTCATGGGATATAAAATGATAATGTATTCCATTTTTTTCGCCCTCTCTTGGTTTGCGAGTTGTTGAAGAAATAGAAAAATAAAGCTCATCTTCAAATTCATCAAAAAGTTTTTTTAAAAGAGTTGATTTTCCAGCTCCACTAGGACCTGAAATCAACAAAATAAAACCTTGCAATTTTAATCCTCTTTAAAACTAATGTTTATATTTATGTTCATATTCATACCCTTAAGAGCAGCTTTTAAGGTATCATCCTTAATACTTGAAGTGATCGCTCCTACTATGCTTTGGCTAAGCTCATTAACTATTTCTTCACCATTATCATCTTTAGTTGCATTACTTACTATAGACTCTTCATTTTTTTCTACAATTTCCTCTCCAAGAGCTTCTTGTATATCACTTTCTTTCAATGCATCAAAATCACTTATATTTAAATTTGGCACAACCACTTCCTCTTCATTTGTTCCTAATTCTTTATCGTTTAAAATTGGCTCATCTTTAAAATCTTCTAAAACCTTGCTACTATTATCACTATCAATACCATAATCAAGCTCATCAAGTTGAGCTAGTTCTTCTTTAATCTGATCTTGAGTGCTCAAATTTGAAATAAAATCATCCATTTCATCTTGAACATCTTCTTCCACAACAGGAGCAAACTCCTCTAAAATTTCCTCTGATTCTTCATTATCTTTTGCTTGACCTAAAAATTCAGCATCCTCAGGAAGATCATCAAAATCCATTTCTTTTTCTTGCTCTTCGACCACAGGAAGATCATCAAAGTCGCTTATATTAGCTTGTAATTCTTTGTTATCTTCTAAATCTTCATCATTTTTATCATCTAGTTCATCTAAACTAGGCTCAGTATCCAAAGCTGTATGTTCTTGGCTTAAGTCTTCTTTTTCGTTT
>NZ_MJXM01000080.1:26392-26715 GCF_001762775.1 Campylobacter sp. BCW_6464
TGCCATCTTCTAAAGTTAAATCTAAATCAGTTTGAGTGTCTTCTTGAATCTGTTCTTTAGTTGTTTCTTGTTCTAAATTTTCATCTTCTAAATTTTGAACTTCTAAAGCTTTGTTTGCATTATCATCTTGAGATTCACTAAGCTCTTCTTGCATTTCTAATGCATTTGTTTTAGAATCGTCTAATAATTCTTGCTTTTCTATTTCTTCATTTTTATCATCTTCTTTGATTTCTAAATCTTCATCATTTTTATCATCTAGCTCATCTAAACTAGGCTCAGTATCCAAAGCTGTATGTTCTTGGCTTAAGTCTTCTTTTTCGTTT
>NZ_MJXM01000080.1:26765-149612 GCF_001762775.1 Campylobacter sp. BCW_6464
TGCCATCTTCTAAAGTTAAATCTAAATCAGTTTGAGTGTCTTCTTGAATCTGTTCTTTAGTTGCTTCTTGTTCTAAATTTTCATCTTCTAAATTTTGAGTTTCTAAAGTTTCGTTTACATTATCATCTTGCGCATTATCATCAAAACTCAAATCTTCCATTCCATCTGAATTTATATCTAAAGAATTTTCATCAGGCAAATCATCTAAATTTAAATTATCTAAATCCAAGCTTATATCGGCATAAGGATTTTCATCATTACTTAATATTGGCAAATCAATAGATGTATGTTTGTTTGTATCTTTATTATTAAGTAAATTTAAAAAATCTGTAGGTAAAAAAGGTTTTTGTAAAATTTGTGCATCTATATCTACATTTTGATTTCGCGGGGCTAAAAAAATCAATCTATCGCATTTTTCTTTAAGAATTTTTAAAGGTGCTGGAGTATCACTATCTACAACAATCACATCATAATTACCCAAATTTTCACTATAAGCATTAAGTTCTTCAAAATCATAAGACATTTTTTTAGCACTAAGGCTTACAAGTCTTGAAACTACAGGGTTTTCATTTAAAAGTAAAATTTTCATCACTTTAATCCTTGAAAAATAATCACTATTTTACGATAATTTCATTTATCCTTTCCTTAGGAGAAAAAAAGAGTTTGCATATGAGTAAAAAGTTCTAAAATTAAATTTTTAAAATATTGCATCATAACTAGTAAAATAGCAATCAAAACTACAAAGCCTAAAGCTATCTTTATAGGATATCCAATAACTAAAAGATTAAATTGTGGCATTGTTTTCATCAAAAGTCCAAAAATAACATCGGCTAAAAGTGAAATTCCAAGTATGGGAAAGCTCATAGTAAAACCTATGATGAAAATATTAAACATACCCATATTTAGATAATGCATTAAATTCTCATGCGGATAAAATCCACCTAAACTAATATAACCCAAAGAATGACTTAAAAACAAAAGCATTAAATGATGGCCATCAAAAGCAAGAAAAAACATCAAAGCAAGCAAATTTAAAATTTGAGATGTGATAGGCATACTCGTTCCAGAACTTGGATCTAATATACTTGCCATAGTAAATCCCATAGTAAAAGCAATCTGCTCGCCTGCCATCATAATAATAGCAAAAATAATTTGAAGCATTAATCCTGCTATCATTCCAAAAATCACTTCACTAATAAGCTGTAAAACAAAAAAACTATCTAAATGCAAAGATTCTAATCTAGCCAAAGGATATAAATACATAGTCAAAAATAAAACTATAGTACTTTTTATCACCATAGGAATAGAATTATGTGAAAAAAAAGGAAAAAAAACTATAAGACCACTCATTCTAGCAAGAAGCAACATAAAAGTTACAACATTTTTATCACCTAAATAATTAACAAATTCCATTGGCGTTTATAGTATAAGTTTTATCACAAAAACTTGCAAGCTTGCTATCGTGAGTTACAAAAAATAAAGCTGCATCATTTTCTTTAACATAGGATATTAAAAGCTCGATAACATTTTTAGCATTATCAAAATCCAAATTTCCAGTTGCTTCATCAGCAAAAATAATCTTTGGTTTTTTACAAAGCACACGTGCGATACTCACACGCTGTTGTTGTCCGCCGCTAAGCTTTCCTATTTTTTGATACAAAAGCGTATCAATACCTAACCTTTTTAAAATTTTCTCATCTAAATCTTGACCTGATAAAACACTAGCAAGTTCGATATTTTCTAAAGCTGAAAAACCTTTAAAAAGATAATGTGTCTGAAAAATAATACCAAAATCATAACGGCGAATGTTTAATCTTTCGTTTTCATCTATCTGATAAAGACTAGAACCTTTAAAAAAAACTTCACCTTTTTTTGGAATCAATAAAGAAGAAAGTATATGCAAAAGAGTAGATTTACCACAACCACTGCTCCCTTGAATAGCAATGCAATCTTTAGTATTTAAAGTAAGATTTAAACCCTCAAAAAGCGGATAATCAAAACTATGGCTTAAATTTTCCGCTCTTAAGAGTTCCATTTTTAACCGTTTTTAAAGTTGTGCAGCAACTTCAGCCGCAAAATCTTCAGTTTTCTTTTCTAAACCTTCGCCAACTTCAAAGCAAATAAATTCAACAATTTTAATTTTTCCGCCAAATTCTTTTTCTTTTTCAGCGATCACTTGTTCTACAGTTTTTTTATCATCCATTACATAAAACTGACCCATTAAAGTAAGTTTGCTATCGAGTTGAGAATTATCAGCTATAAAGCTATTCATTTTACCTGGGATAATATTGTCCCAAATTTTTTCAGGTTTACCTTGAGCTTTAAGCTCTTCTTTGATTTTTTCTTCAGCTTCTTTTAAAATTGCATCACTTAATTGTTTGCGACTTGCAAATTGAGGAATTTTATGTTCAGGTTTATTTGGATCTTTAAGTCTGCGTCTTTCTTCATTTTCTTTTTCAAGTTCAGCAACCAAAGCTTTGTATTCATTTTCAACAAAAGTCATATCCAAATCTTCATAACTTAAATAACTTGGTCTCATTGCTGCAATATGCATACAAATTTGTCTTAACAAATCTCTTGATTTTGAAGCCACTTCAGCGCTATTACAAGCTGCAGCGATCACAACACCAACACGGCCATTTGTATGGATATAACCATTTACAACGCCGTTAGCACCTGCTTTTAAAGTTGCAAATCTTCTTACAACTAAGTTTTCTCCTATAGTTGCAATTTGACTTTTTAAATATTCTTCAAATTTTATGCCATTGATTGTGCTTGAATGAAGTTCTTCCACACTTTGTAAGCTATTACTTTGAATATGAGCTGTAGTATCTTTTGTTAAGGCGATAAACTGATCATTTTTTGCCACAAAATCTGTTTCGGAATTAATCTCACTTACAGTTGCGCTTGTAAAATCATCGCTTACTTTTACACTTACTAAACCTTCTGCAGCAAGTCTATCTGCTTTTTTAGCAGCCTTGCCTAAACCTTTTTCTCTTAAAAGTTGCACTGCTTTATCAAAATCTCCATTAGTTTCACTCAAAGCATTTTTACAATCCATCATCCCCGCACCTGTACTTTCGCGGAGTTCTTTTACCATTGCAGCAGTGATTTCAGCCATTATTCTTGCTCCTCACCGAAGTCTTCTTCGCTCATCGCTTCATCTAAAACTTCTTTTTTCTCTTCATCAGTGATTTCTTTTTCTTTATTTGGTAAAGCTTCACCATCTTGTTCTCTTAAAGCTTTTCCCTCATTAATCGCTTCAGCCATTTCTTGACAGAAAAGTTGCACTGAACGAATTGCATCATCATTTCCTGGAATAGGATAAGTTACCAAATCAGGATCGCAGTTTGTATCTAGTGGAGCTACAACAGGAATTCTTAATCTATTTGCTTCTTGAACAGCAATTTTTTCTTTTACTGTGTCAACAACAAAAATCATATCAGGTTGAGTTTTCATATAACGAATTCCACCTAAATAAGCTAATAATTTTTCTTTTTTTCTTGTAAGCATTAAAGCTTCTTTTTTAGTTAAAAGCTTAATACTTCCATCTTCTTCCATTTTTTCAATTACTTCTAATTTTCTAATTGATTGGCGAATAGTACCAAAATTTGTCATCATACCGCCAAGCCATCTATGATTTACATAAGGCATACCGCATTTTTCAGCGTATTCTTTAATCGCTCCACCTGCTTGTTTTTTTGTTCCAACAAAAAGTATAGTTTTTCCTTCAGCGGCAGCATCACGAACGATATTATAGGTATATCTAAAATATCTTAAAGTTTTTTGTAAATCAATTACATAAATACCTTTT
This sequence comes from Campylobacter sp. BCW_6464, assembly GCF_001762775.1. NCBI lineage: Bacteria > Pseudomonadati > Campylobacterota > Epsilonproteobacteria > Campylobacterales > Campylobacteraceae > Campylobacter > Campylobacter sp. BCW_6464. The sequence goes on from NZ_MJXM01000080.1 coordinate 30,580, forward strand.
CTCTCGCCAAAAATGAATTTTTTCATCTTTGGATTCCAGCGTCTTGTTTGATGTCCAAAATGCACACCACATTCTAATAAATCTCTCATACTAACCATGAGTTTCTCCTTATAAATTTAGCTTTATTCCTCCACATCCCTTAATTTACACAAGCTAAAAAGGATTGATGTGTGTGAAATGAAGCTAGGATTCTATCAAATTTAAGTTTAGTTTTTACTTATATATGTATTCTTTAGTGAGACTTAAATTATTATTAATTTCCTTTGTGATTAAAAATTGGAACAAATCCACGCTTCCAACACGAAAAGCAGAGGCGCAAGAACGAAGGTATAAATCCCACATTCTTATAAATTCTTCATCATATTTTTCCCTTACCTTGTCCAATACTTTATTAAAATTTTCATCCCATAAATCTAAAGTTTTTGCATAGTGCATTCTTAAACTTTCTGCTAGAAGAAGATGAAAATCCCATTCACTCATAGCACTTACAACCTCTCTTAAAGAAGGCAAATATCCTCCTGGAAAAATATATTTATCTATCCAAGCATTTGTTTTTCCTTCAAACATGGCTAAAATAGAATGTAAAAGCATAGAACCTCCAGGTTTTAAAACTTGTTTTACTTTCATAAAATAAAGTCCTAAATTCTCTTTGCCTACATGTTCAAACATACCCACAGAAACAACTTTATCAAAATAATTTTCAAATTCTAAATCTTGATAATTTTGAAGTCTTATTTCTATTTTATCTTCAAGATCAAGTTCTTTTACTCTTTCCTTGGCTTTTTTACACTGCTCCTCTGAAATAGTAATTCCAACAACTCTAACTCCATACTTTTGAGCCGCCATAATAGAAAGCCAACCCCAGCCACAACCTATATCTAAAAGCTTTTCTCCTTCTTTTAAATCAAGTTTTTTAAGAGTATGTTCTATTTTGTTAATTTGAGCTTCATAAAGAGTATTATTAGGCTCTTTAAAATAAGCGCAAGAATAGCTCATAGTATCATCAAGCCAAAGCTTATAAAAATCATTACCTATATCATAATGACTTTTAATATTTTTACTTTCCTGTTTTTGGGCTATTTTACTCAAGATATCCTCTGTATTTTTTAAAAAACGCTTATTTGAAAAATAATACAAAACTTTAGCTATTTCATCATAATCACCTTCTATTTCTAGTTTAGACTCCATATAATGTTTTGCAAAAACTAAACTCGTATCACTAAATAATTTTAAAAAAGGTATTTTTTCTTTGAAAATTAAAGAAAATTTAGCAGACTGATTACCCACATGAAATTCTTCTTGATCCCAAAATACAATTCTAAAATTTCCATAATTCCATTTTGAAAGAATAAATTTAATCATTTGTTTTTCAAGCATGACATACTCCAATTAATAAGAATTATTATTTGATAGTATCTCTTAATTAGGTTTAAAAATTAATAAAAATGAAGAAAAAATAAGATTTTTGCCATTATCATTAAATAATGGCAAAAAATGTAATATTAATGTAATTTAGACCAAACAGAGCGCTTCCAACCTATAGCAAAAATACTTAAAATTACAAAGAATATCATTACATAAATTCCTGTAGTTTTTCTTTCTTCTTTCTTGCTATCACCTACTTGATCAATATAAGATACAACCTTAGCCTGTGCAGCTTCTGTTAAACCTACTCTTGGCATAGCGGTTCCTGGAAGAAGTTTTTGAGTGTTATTAATAAAATCATGTAAATATTGCTCACCACGAGATCTTATCATCATAGAAAGATCAGGCGGAACAGAACCTAAATAAGTTTTTAAATCATTTTGATTTGATGGAGTAAAAAAGCTATCGTATTTCATATCATGACAACGTCCGCAAGCCTCAATAAAAGTTGCTTTATCTTTAGCAAATTTTATATCTTTTTCCATTAAAGCCACTTTTTGAGCACTATTTTCCATTTTAGCATATTTTGCCTCAACATCTTTCTTAATAGTAGCATCTTCATTGGCTTCAAATTTAACACTCACATCTTTAAGATAAGCAATTACATTGGCTATATTTGCATTTGTAGCTTCTTCACTTTCTCCTGAATTATCTTTATTGTAAGCTGTCATAATAAAAGCATCACCAAATTTATGATCTACTTTTAAAGCAAGCGCAGGATGCATAATCAAAGCTGCTAAAAATTTTTCATCAAAAATAGCACCAGCTGCACTAAGATCAGGTGGTATTACTCCCATAGAAGAATCAGTAATATTAGCTGTTATTCCATCTTCTTTTAGACCATGACATGCAAAACAGTTATTTTCAAAAAATTCTTTACCTTTTTTTGCATCACCCTTAGCAAAATCGATCTTTGCAACATCTGCCCAAAGTGTTTCAACTTTACTTAATTCTTCTTTTGCTTTTTCAAGTTCTTTGTTTGCACTCTCTATTCTTTTAGCATCTCCTGAAGCTTGTGCATCTTTTAGAGCTAATTCTTTAGCTTCAACTATACCTTTTGCAAAAGTAGTATCTTCAACAGCAAAATCAAAATTTGCAGGAGCAACATGAGGTTTCATCACTGAATGAGCATAAGGCTCTACCCCCCAATATACAAGCGCAGTAAAAACTACTACAACTAAAAATATTTTTATTTCTCTCATTGTTTAGCTCCTTTTCTCTCCATAATAGTAATAACCGGTAAAACTACAATAAGTAAAAGTAAAAATACTATAGAAGCGTAAAATCCTACCCAAGCATTTACACCTGTTGGAGGTAATTTTCCATAAACTGTTAAAACAATTAAATCAATAAGCAATATCCAAAACCAAATGAAAAATAAAGGTCTTTCATGAGCTGGTTTTACAACATCACTTCTATCAAGCCAAGGAAGCAAGAAGAAAATCACTTGAGCAATACCAAATGCAGCCAAACCTATATCAAAAGCTTTAATACCTGCAATATCAAAGAAAAATCCTCTTAAAACTTCATAACTCCATAAGAAATACCACTCAGGATAAATATGAGCTGGTGTTTTAAGCGCATTAGCTGGATCAAAATTAATTGGATCCATTGCAAATTCAAATTTAAAACAGACCAAATAAAAGAAGAAAATCATAAAAAAGCTTATATACATAAAATCTTTTGATAAAAATCCTGGCCAAAAAGGAATCACTTTAGAACCCTTTGTGTCACCTGCCATGTATTTTTCAGCCTCTAAATCAAAGTCAAGTTCTTCAGAAATTTCATTATTAACATGAGGAATTCTTAAAGAATAGAAATGAAATGCTATAATAGCAATGATAACTATAGGAAGCAAGCACACATGAAGCATAAAAAATCTTGTTAAAGTTGGATCAGAAACCGCATAATCTCCACGAATCCAAATCACAAGCTCAGGGCCAATAAATGGTATCCCTCCAAAAAGATTAGTGATTACTTGAGCTGCCCAATAACTCATTTGTCCCCAAGGAAGCATATAGCCACTAAAAGCTTCAGCAGAAAATACAACAAACAAAAGCATACCGCTAACCCAAATCATCTCACGACCTTTTTTATAAGAACCGTAATAAATTCCTGTTAGCATATGTATGTATATAATCAAAAATACAACAGAAGCGGCAACACCATGCATGTGACGCCAAAGCCATCCATAATCCACCTCTTGCATAATAGTCTTATTCACACTATCAAAAGCAAGTGCAGTATCTGGTTTATAATACATCACAAGTAAAAGTCCTGTAACAAAAAGCACTGCAAAAAGAGTGGTTAAAATAACCCCCATTGCCCAAAGAAAGTTAATTTGCTTTGGTATCCAATACTTTACCATTAAAACATCAAGCAGTTTATGTACTGCAAGTCTTTGATCAAGCCAATCTACAAGGCCATTAGCTTTTCTAATTTGTGCCATCTTAAGCCTCCGCTATCATTTTTTTATATTCAGGACCCTCTTCACCTAAAACAAGTTTGGTTCCATCAATCTTAAAAGGAGGAATTTCAAGAGGCTTTGGAGGAGGTCCAAAGACATTTTTTCCACTTGTGTCAAATTCTCCACCATGACAGGCACATTTAAACAATTGCTCACTTGGTTGGTAAGCAGGTATACAACCCAAATGCGTACAAAGTCCTATAACCACAGTATAAGCTGCGTTATCTACCACAACATCACGTTTTTCATCTTTTGGCATACTCGCATCTTTTTTTAATATAAAAATAGGCTTTTTACGCCATTCTATAGTTCTAAGCTCTCCATCTTGCATTCCTGATAAATCTACTGTAGTAAAACCTGCAGCTTTGACACTTGGAAGCGGATCCCAAGTTTTTTTCATCGCAACAAGCGAGAAAACACCGCCTACAGCAGCTACGCTTCCAAATGCAAAGCCCATAAAGCTTCGTCTACTCTCAGATGTAGCCATAACTTGTCCTTTCGATTTTATTTTTTAACCAAGTTAAAAGTTTATCGAAATTAAAATAAATTTTTTCTTTGTTTAACAAGTTTTGATATTTAGACAATAAGAGCAAAAAGAGAAAAAACAAGCACAGGTAAAGTTATCAAAAAGCCAAATTTACAATATTGCCAAAAAGAAATATTAATGCCTTTTCTAGCCAAAACTCCAAGCCAAAGCAAAGTTGCCAAAGAACCTATTGGTGTAAGTTTTGGGCCTATATTTACTCCTAAAAGATGCGCATAAATCATCAAAGAATCAAAAGAAAAATTCTCAAAATATTCTTTTAATGCCAAATCTCCGATTAAAACCATAGGCAAATTATTAAATACAGAAGATCCAAAAGCTGAAATCAAAGCCACACCAAAAATTCCACTCTTATCTTGCATCAAAAAAGTATAACTTTTAACCAAAATTTCACTCACACCTATTTTATGTAAAGCAAAAACTACCATATAAAGCCCAAAACTAAAAAGCAAAACTCCATAAGGTGCTTCAAAAAGAATTTGAATACTTTTTTTACCTTGAATTTTTAAAACAATAAGCCAAAAAATTCCCGCCCAAAGCAAAGCAAAAAAACTTATTTTAATATCAAAAATTTCACCTATAAAAAAACTGATCACAAAAAGAAATAAAAATACTATGCAAAGAAAAAACAACTTCGATGAAATTTGCTCTTTTTTGACTAATTTAAATTCAAGCCTTTTAGGCAAAACTCTCACATAAAGCACAAAAACCATAACTATAGTAGAAAGCAAAACAAAAAAATTTGGCAAAAACATATTTTTAGCAAATTCTAAAAATTCTATCTTAAAATAATTTGCTGTGATGATATTGGTTAAATTTGAAATAACCAAAGCGTTTGAACTTGCATCACATAAAAAAGAAAGACTAAGCAAAAAAGAACTTAAAATAAAAGCATGATTTTTACAATCTTTAAGAGTTGAAAATAAAGCTATAATAATAGGTGTAATGATTAAAATCGCTCCATCGTTAGCAAAAAATGCAGAAAGAAAAAAGACAAAAATCAACAAAAATAACATCAATTTTTTTGTGCTGATATAAATTTTTTCTTGATTTTTCTCTCTAGAAAAATGCAAAATTTTACTCGCAATAAAATCAAAAAATCCCAAAGCTTCCAAGCTAAAAGAAAGGATAATCAACCCAACCAAAGTTAAAGAACTATCCCAAACCAAAGAAAAAACAAAATAAGCATCTTTAAAATCTACCAATTGAAAAATAAAAACAAAAAAAGCTCCCAAGCTAGAAAATACCCAAATAGGTAAATTCCATGGACGCCAAAAAAGTAAAACTAAAGTAGATAAAAAAATAAAAAAAGCAAGCATTTAAGCTTTTTTCTTTTGCATTTTGATATAAATTTGTAAAATATCTAACGCTGCAGGAGTAATTCCACTGATTTGACTTGCAGCAAAAATGGTTGGAGGTTTATGATGATTAAGTTTTTCTACAACCTCATTACTCAAACCACTTACACTTTTAAAATCAAAATTTTCAGGAATTTTAAGCTCGCTAAGATTTTTCATTTTTTCTACTTGAGCTTTTTGCATGCTGATATAATGATAATACTTTGCCCCATTTAAAATTTCTCTTAAAGAGTAATGATCCATAGTTTCAAATATAGGGTCAAGTTTTTTTAATTTTTCTATATCAAAACTTGCTCTTGCAACAATTTTTTGAAGATTGACTATAGAAGAAATTTTATCTTCTCCTAAACTCTCTAAAAAAGCATTATTTTGGTTATTAGGCGTAAATTCTTTAGAAAGTAAAAATTCAAGTCCTTTTTGAAGATTGTTTGCAATATTTTGTATATAAGTAAAATCTTGCTCACTTAAAAGCCCCAAATCATAGCCATATTTTCCGAGTCTAAGTATAGCATTTTCTTCCCTTAAAAGCAGTCTAAATTCCGCTCTTGAAGTAAACATTCTATAAGGTTCTTTTGTACCTTTTACTACCAAATCATCGATTAAAACTCCTATATAAGCTTGATCACGCCTTAAAATCAAAGGCTCTTTCATATCTATGCTTAAACTTGCATTGATTCCTGCCATAAAGCCTTGTGCTGCAGCCTCTTCATAACCTGTAGTTCCATTAATCTGTCCTGCACAATAAAGATTTTTAATCTTTTTAAGTTCTAAAGTATGCTTAAGTTCAGTTGGCTCTATATAGTCATATTCTATAGCATAACCAAAACGGGTTATTTTAGCATTTTCAAAACCCTTTACAGAACGCAGCATTTGAGTTTGTACTTCATAAGGTAAAGAAGTAGAAAAACCATTGATATAATACTCCGTCGCATCGATAGTTTGAGGCTCTATAAAAAGATGATGGCTTTCTTTGTCGCTAAAACGATTGATCTTATCTTCTATAGAAGGACAATACCTTGGCCCCACACCTTCAATCTGTCCTGTAAAAAGTGGAGCACGATAAAAATTATTCTTAATAATCTCATGTGTAGTTGTATTAGTGCGTGCAATATAACAAGGAAGTTGAGTAGGATTGAAATTTCTTGAACGAAAACTAAAAGCTTTAGGATTTTTATCCCCATCTTGAATTTCAAGCACGCTAAAATCAATACTTTTTGCATCCACTCTTGGGCAAGTTCCTGTTTTTAAACGCCCCATTTTCAAACCCAAAGTCTGCAAATAGTTTCCTAAATTTACTGAAGCAAGCTCCCCTACCCTCCCTGCTTGAAGTTTATTTTCGCCTATATGAATAAGTCCATTTAAAAAAGTCCCTGTTGTAAGTATCACTTTTTTGGCAAAATATGTGTTTTCTAAATTTGTTTTTACGCCTTTAACTTCATCATTTTCTACGATTAAAGCATTCGCTTGTTCTTGAGAAATTTCTAAATTTGGAAGTTTTAAAAGTTTATTACGTGCAATGATACGGTATTTATCCATATCAATTTGTGCCCTACTTCCTTGAACGGCTACACCCTTACTTTCATTTAAAATGCGAAATTGTATTCCCGCTTCATCAGTGATTTCACCCATAAGACCACCCATGGCATCAAGTTCTTTTACCAAATGCCCTTTAGCAAGCCCACCTATAGCTGGATTACAGCTTGCTGCTCCTATTTGCTCAATCAATGTAGTTAAAAGTAAGGTTTTTTTACCCATTCTAGCAGCAGCAGCACTTGCTTCAACACCCGCATGTCCACCACCTATAACAATGACATCAAACATATTTTGCCTTGAAAAATGTGAATTTTTAAAAGAAAGATTATATAATATTTAGACTTAAAACAAACTCGTTTTAAGTCTAACAAAAATTTATTTAGCTTCTTGGAGAGAGAAAATTAACTCATTGTAAGTTTTATCTGCATCTTTGCAGAAATTTTTAAGCATCTCAACACCCTTATTTAAACCTTGTTGCTGTTCCACTCTTAAAAGATCACTATAAAGGCTTTCTATTGTAGAAATAGCGCTTTTATTTGGCATACGACGAACGGAATAATAGCCTATGATATTATTATTAATGTCTATTGATGGAGTTACATTTGCAAAAACCCAGTAGTAATTGTTATCTTTAGTTTTGTTTTTTACGTAAGCAAAAATTTCTTTGCCTTCTTTCATATAATCCCATAAATATTTAAAAACAGTTTTTGGCATCTCTTCATGTCTTACTATGTTATGAGGTTTATTTAAAACTTCACCCATGGTATAACCTGCATACTTTAAAAAATCATCATTTGCATAAACTATTTTACCTTTTAAATCTGTTTTAGAAGTAATTAAACTATCTTCTTGTAAAAAAATTTCTCTTGACATTTTCCCACCCTCTTAATTTATATTTTTAATTTTGCTAAGATTTCAGCACTTCTTTGCTCTAGTGATTTAATATCATTTACAATCGCATCATAAGCTTTTTGATCGATATAATCTTGACTTGATTCTTCTATTGCTTTTTTAGCATTATCTTTTATAAATTCTTTAGCTAAATTTAACTCAGTTTCAGAACTAAGTTCATTAATAACACCTTGAGCTCTCTCATCTTGGCAAAGATTAGAAATTGGATCTACACTTTCAAGATTGAAATTTTGAGCCCCATTTAAATTTAAATATATATTTGATTTATAAAGAATATGATCGATTTTAACCACAGACAAAATCAATCTCTTTGCAAAGGATCCAAAATTAACGCCAAGAGCACTACTATTTTCTTCTAGACGTTTAAAAGCTTGAGAAAATTTATTAATTCTTTCTTCAGATTCGCTAACAATGTTAAAAACTTGATCGCTACCACTTTGGATATTTACAAAATCCTGTTGCATAGTCTGAATTGCAATGGAAATTTCACTTGTAGATCTTTGAGTTCTTTCTGCTAACTTTCTAACTTCATCAGCTACAACCGCAAAGCCCCTACCATGCTCTCCTGCACGTGCAGCTTCAATAGCAGCATTTAAAGCTAGAAGATTGGTTTGATCAGCTATATCGCGTATTACTTCAACCACTGAAGTAATATTTTGGGAATTAGCCACAAAAGTTTGTACTGTTTCCTTGCTCGAATTTACAACATCCATTAAAGAACCCATGGCACTTTGCAAAGAATCCACCTCTGAGCCATTTTCTGTAGCTGTATGAGTAATGGCATCAACTGTATCATATACATTTTTCATCATGCTAATATCTTGATTTAATGAGCTAGAAATTTGAGACATATCTTTATTTTGATTTCCAAGGCTTAAATCCATTAAAGTTCTTGATAAAGCATTTTTAAAAGTGGATCTTGCTGTCACTTCTATGTTTGCTAAAGCTTTATTTATAAATTCAATATTATGAGCAAAAATTCCTTTTAAACCTTCAGGCAAAGCTTTGCGATAAAATTCACCTTTTTGAGAACAAGAAATAGAAGTATTAATTTCCCTTAAGTAAGCTTCTAGTCCATCAATAGTATTGTTAAGATTATCTGCTATTTCGGCTAATTTTTTGCTTTTTGTTTTTACATATATCATTCTATTATCAAAATTTCCTTCTTTTAACTCTCTACAAAGAACCAAAAGTTTATCTATCATCATTTGCTCATCTTTGTGTTGTCTAAGCAAATAAATCATTAAAACAGCGATTAAAATAAAAATTATCGCTCCAATATAAATATGAATAAAAATGGCACCCAAAACACCGATAACACTTAGAAAAATAGTTAATAATAATCCATTTTTCACCATAAATTTACCCCTTTTACTAAAAATTTTTTGAAGTCATAAATTAAAGTAATACTTTAATAATATATTACTTTAATTTTTAGGGAAAGATTATATAATAAAAAAGATTAAATATATCTTATTTAGTTATCTTCTTGTAAGTTAAAAACAAGTTCATTATAAGTCATTTTATAAGAACTTACAATATCCATTAAAGCTGAAACTCCAGCATTAATGCCTGATTTTTGCTCTTTTTCAAGTAAAATTTTATAAACTTCTTCAATTATAGGAAGAGATTTTCTATTAGGCGCACGACGAACAGAATAGTAGTTGATGATATTTCCATTGGCATCAAATGAAGCACTTACATTTGCAAACACCCAGTAAAAACTACCATCCTTGGCTTTATTTTTTACAAATGCAAAAATTTCTTCTCCTTTTTGAATATAATCCCAAAGACATTTAAATACAGTACGTGGCATATCTTCATGTCTTACTATATTATGAGGTTTATACAAAAGCTCATCGACTTTATAACCTGCGTATTTTAAAAAGTCATTATTGGCATAAATGATATTCCCCTTAAGATCTGTTTTAGAAGTAATTAAAGCATTTTCAGACAAAACTATTTCTTTCATAATTAAAACATCCCAATAAAACAAATAAATCAAAAATAGAATTATTACTAACAATAAACAATAAAAAGTATACTAAATTATAAAATTTTCAAAAAATATTTTAAATTTTATAATGCAAATAATGAGAAATTTTGTAACATTTATATAAAAAATTATCATATCATATAAAAGAAAGTATTTCTAGATTTGTTTTTTTGTTAAAATTTATAATACGCATTGTTAAAATTATATTTCACAAAAGATCAAAAGGAGTGAATAAACTTGGAAACTTTAAGTCAAACTTTAGCTGAAAGAAAACCGCCTTTATATAAACGTATTATAAAAAGTCTTGGATTTTGGGTGATTATAGGCATTATTACAGGTATTATACTTGGTTATACAGATAAAGAATTAGCCATTGCTAGCAAACCAGGAGTTGATTATTTTATAGGTGCTTTAAAGGTTCTTATAGGTCCTATTATTTTTGTTACTTTGGTTTTGGGCATCATTAGTCTTGAAAGTTTAAAAAAAGTAGGTAGTATTGGCGCTAAAGCGGTTATCTACTTTGAAGTTGTAAGTACTTTAGCACTTGCTATAGGTATTTTTATGGCAAATGTTATGCAACCAGGCCATGGAATGAATCTTGATCCAAGTCAACTTGATACAAAAAGCGTTCAAAAATATATTTCTCAAACCACAGAAGTAAGCGCGAGCTCTGAGATTATGCATATTTTAAAAGATGCTATGCCTACTGATATTATCACGCCTTTTACAGAAGGAAAAACCATACAAGTTTTAGTTATTGCTATAATTACTGCTTTGATTATTTCTTTAATGAGAATAGAAGATAAACAGGCAATTCAAAGAGTTTTTGAAGTGGTACAAAATTTTGTTTTTAAAATTCTACAAATCATTATGTATTTTAGTCCTATTGCCGCCTTTTCAGCAATGGCTGTACTCATAGCTCAATACGGAATTGGCTCTTTGATCAACTTAGCATATTTACTTTTAGTAATGCTGATTTCATGTCTTGTTTTTATATTTGGAATCTTAGGTCTGATTTGTTATTTTGCAAAAGTAAATATCTTCAAATTTATGAGATTTATCTCAAGAGAAGTATTGATCGTTTTTGCAACCAGTTCAAGCGAGTCTGCACTTGCTCCTTTAATGAGAAAACTAGAAAAAGCAGGACTTTCTAAAGCAACAGTCGGACTTGTTTTACCAACGGGATATAGTTTTAATCTTGATTGTACAAATATTTATCTAGCTATGAGCTTAATCTTTCTAGCACAAGCTTTCAATGTAAATTTAAGTTTAGCACACGAAATCAGTATTTTAATAGTATTAATGATAGCCTCAAAAGGTGCAGTAGGTGTAACTGGATCAGGTTTTATAGTGCTTGGAAGTACGCTTGCGGCTCTAGGAAATATGGAAATTTCAGAAGCAAATGCAACCTTAGCGCAAGTTCTACCAGTAGCTGCCATAGGTGTTCTTTTAGGTGTTGATAAATTTATGTCTGAAATGAGGGCTGTTGGAAATCTTTGTGGAAATTCAGTAGCAGCCTTAATCGTTGCGATCTGGGATAAACAAATTGATCGGGAAAAATTCAACTATGCTATGGATAATCCAGAAAAATTCCATAATGCTGGAATGAACTAATGGGTTCTTTGGAGGAAATCATATCGATTAACCTCCTCTAAAGTATTATCTTTTTTCCTAAATTGTTTTAAAAAACTTTCATTGAAATTAAAACTAAATCCAACTTGAACAACGGTATCATCAACAGTCTCTCTTGCGCTATAATCACGACGCAATAAATTTAAACTAAATACACTATAAGGAGAGTAAGATACTTGATAATTAGTTTTATCATTATCCTTGCTTATATCAAAAGCAAAAGCGGTGTAAGTTGGAATTACAAAACTCATTCCAAGCTGTAATTTTTTTTCTGCTTCATTGGGTATGTAATAATTACTATAAGCCTTTATAAATTTACTATAACCAAACTCTGCACCAAAGCTTTTAGTATCTTTTTGTTCCTTTTGTTTGTCAATAAAACCATTAACTCCAAATAAAAAATCATCTTTTTCATAACGATTGATTAAGCCCCCTGAGTAATTATAATTATCTTGAGCCACGAAAAGTTCTTTTTGAAAAAGCAAAGAATTATTCTCTCCCTCATAAAGAGAACTTAAATTTTTAACCTGCGCGTTTTCGTTTTGAAAATCTAAATTCCCATCTGTTTTATCTATACCATTATTATTTTCTAAAGTTTTTGAAAGCAAGCTATCAAAAGTGCTTTTAAAATCCACATTCTCTTCTTGAATTTTTGGAGCTTCTTTGGTGTTTTTATAATCAAAGTGCTCCCAAGAATTTTGATTATTATTCTTTACCAAAGCCTCAGTAAGTTCATCAGCATTAAGTAAAGAAAACAATGCTATTATATAAAAAATACCCCTCATTATTCTTATATTCCTTATTATTTCTTGTTTGAGTATTTATTATAAAAAAATAATATAAATAAAAATTCCACAAAGACTAAAAACTAAAATTAGCAAATTTAAAGTAAATAAGTGTATAATTAAAATAAAAAAGGGTTATTAATGCAAAAAGACAACCTCATAGCTTTTGTTATTTTTATTATCAGCACTATCGCATTTGTTATTTGGGGATTTGGTTATATTTCGCAACATCAACTCATTCTTTTTATTCTTGCTTCTATATTTGGCATTTTTATGGCATTTAATATAGGTGGAAATGATGTAGCCAATTCTTTTGGAACAAGCGTTGGTGCAAAAACAGTAACCATTAAACAAGCTTTAATTATAGCAGCTGTTTTTGAGCTAAGCGGAGCAATCTTCGCAGGCGCAGAAGTTACTAAGACTATACGCAGCGGTATTGTTATTTTTCCAAATTCTTTAGATCCTATGCTTTTTGTTATCATTATGCTTGCTGCACTTTTAAGCTCTGGGGTTTGGATTTTTATTGCAACCAAGAAAGGCTTACCTGTATCAACCACACACAGTATAGTTGGTGGGATTGTAGGTGCTAGCATTATGATGGGGCTTTTAAAATTTGATGGGATCCAAACACTCTCTATGGTTAAATGGAGTGAAATTTTAAGAATAGCTATTTCTTGGGTAGCTTCGCCTCTTTTAGGGGGTATTGTAGCTTATATTATTTATTCATATATTGATAAAAAAATTTTAAAACCATCAGAAAAACTAAATGATGATTTGAAAAATATCAAAAAAGAAAGAAAAAAATTCAAAGAAGAATATTTTTTAAATTTAAAAACAAAATCCCAAGAAGAACAAATCAAAGAACTTTCCGCTATAGCTTTAGATGAGGAAGAACAGGCAAATAATTTCTATAGAAATAAAATGAAGGAATTTAAGGATCAAGAAAAAGATATAGATATTTACTCTATTTTAAAAACTCATATGCCAATCATTGCTTGTATTGCTGCTGCTATCATTTCGGCAATGTTTTTATTTAAAGGTTTAAATAATGTTAGCACTTTGGATATTTTACAAAACTTTTGGATTATCGGAATTATAGGAACTATAAGTTATGTTGTAACATTTGCTATAGTCAAAATCGTTAAAAAAACAGAACTTAATAAAACTACTGATAGAATTTTCTCATGGTTTCAAATATTTACAGCCTCTAGTTTTGCATTTTCACACGGAGCCAATGATATAGCCAATGCTATAGGTCCTTTTGCAGCGATTTTAGATGTCTTAAAAAACGGCACAATTAACGCGACTTCTCCTGTACCTTTTGCCGCTTTAGCTATGTTTGGAGTTGCTCTAGTTGCAGGGCTTTGGTTTTTAGGTAAAGAAGTGATTACTACAGTGGGTTCAAAACTTGCAACCATACGCTCTACTACTGGATTTTCTGCAGAACTTGGTGCAAGTATAGTTATACTCTTAGCTACACAATTTGGAATTCCTGTTAGCTCCACCCATATACTCATAGGTGCTATATTGGGTATAGGAGTGTATAATAAAAACGCAAATTGGATTATGATGAAGCCTATAGGATTGGCTTGGATTATCACTTTACCAGCCGCTGGTATTATGGCAGCACTTGTATTTTTAGGATTTAAACTATCTTTAGGAATTTAAGTAAAGCTTATTTTTCTAAAATATTTTTTCCTTTAATTATATGCATTTTAATCTTTCCAAAAAGTTTATCCTCAGAATAAAGAGAACTTTTTGGAGCAAAAATTTCTTCATTCTCATCGAAAAGAACTAGATTAGCTTCTTTGCCAACTTCTATAACTCCACTATTTAAACCTAAAAATTCACTAGGGTTTTTACTTGTAAATTGACAAAGCTCTTGCCAATTTAAAAATCCTTCTTTGATTAAAAAAGTATAGCAAAGACTTATAAATTCGCATACGCTATGGATTCCAAAGGCCGCTTCATCAAAAGCTAAATCTTTTAAAGAAATTGATTTTGCACTATGCAAGGAAGTCAAAAAGCTAATCTTTCCTTCTTTTAAAGCCTCTCCTAAAGCCAAAACATCTTCTTTGCTTCTTAAAGGTGGCATAAGTTTCGCAGCCGTATTAAAATCTTCACAAGCACTATCATCTTTGATAAGATGATGAATGCTTACAAGTTTTAAATCCTTTTCATCTAATAATACTAAAGAATCTCTCAAACTTAAAAGATCAAAAACAACCTTATTTTTATAAAATTTAGCCAATTCTTTCATTTTAGCTATCTGGCTAGTTTCAGCAATTTTACTCATGCCTATAAGCCCTAGCTCAAAACTCATTTCACAATCATTCATCACTCCATTATCATCAAAATCCTTATCATAACAACGCACAAAAATTGGAGAGTCTTTCATAAAAGCATATTGCGAGCTTACTTTTAAAGTATTTGCATCCAAAGAACTATCAAGCTCTAAAGCACAAGCACCTTTATTTAAGAGAGTGGCTAAATTTTTAAGCTTTCCGTTTGCATCCTTAACCCGCACACTTGAAAAAATTTGCATCTTTCTTTGAGCTAAATTTTGTAAAAATAAAGCAAAACTTTCTTCATCAAAATCCATGCAATCACGCAAAACTATACTAGAAATTCCTCCTTTTAGACACTCATTTTCTAAAAGCTCTAAATTAGCTAAAGAAAATTTATCGTTTTTTAAACTCACACACAAATCCACAAAAGATGGAAGTAAAGTCATACCTTTAGCATCTAAAATTTCTTCACCTTGTAAATTAGAACCAATATTGGTAATTTTTCCTTCTTTAATCTCTATATCTTGTAAAGAATTTCCATAAATTTTTGCATTTTTAATTATCATGATTTTTCCTTAATCATTTTGCTTTAGTAAATTCTGCGTTGCTTCTTGCACACTTTTACCCTTAAAAATTGCCACTACTTCATTTACAATAGGTGTATAAATTCCTTTCATTTTTGCTAATCTTTCTATAGCATAAGCAGTTTTTACACCTTCTGCTACTTCATTAAGTTCAGCTAAAATACTATCTAATTTTTGATTTTGCGCCAGTTTTAAACCCACTCTATAATTTCTTGATAAAACACTAGTTGCAGTTAAAAACAAATCCCCTGCTCCACTTAACCCTAAAAAAGTTTCTTCTTTAGCGCCAAAAAATTTACCAAAACGATGCATTTCTATAAGCCCTCTTGAAATCAGTGCTGCTCTTGCATTATTACCAAGTTTTAACCCATCACTAATCCCACTTGCAATCGCTAAAACATTCTTATAAGCACCACAAATTTCAGCACCACGAACATCATTATCAATATAAGTTTTAATAAAATCAGGGAAAAAACTTGCAAATTTTTTACAAAGCTCTTGATTTATCCCACTAATCATCAAAGCAGTAGGAAGTTTTTGCATCACTTCAGCAGCAAAAGAAGGACCGCTTAAAACACAAAAATTTTCTTTTGGTACAAAATCTAAAAAAATTTCATCTAAAAATTGACAACTTTGATCTTCTATGCCTTTTGAAGCAATTAAAATTTTTTGCTCCTTGTTGATGAAATTTTCTTTAAGCCAAGCACGCATCCCTTGAGAACTTAAAGCAAAAACAAGATATTCACATTCTAAAGCTTCTTTTATGCTAACAAAATCTTCTAAATCACGCTGATGCAAAGAACTGATAAAACAATTGTGATTTTCTTTTAAGGCTAAATGTAAAGCACTGCCCCATTTTCCCGCACCAATAACCGCTATACGCATCAACCAAGCTTTGTTTTTAAAATTTCATTTACTTTTGCAGGATTAAAAGCTCCTTTGCCTTCTTTCATTGTTTGACCCACAAAAAATCCAAAAAGCTTGTCTTTACCACTTTTATACTCTGCAACCTTATCGGCATTTGCATTTAAGATTTGTTCAATCACTGCTTCTATGGCTGAATCATCACTTACTTGTTTAAGTCCTAGCTTTTCTATAGCTTCATCAATTTCCACGCTAGTATTTTCAAATACAAAAGCTAAGACATCTTTAGCCGCTTTTGCACTGATAGTGCCATCTTCTATGCGTTTAATTAAAACTCCAAGCTTTTGAGCATCTACAGGAGAATTTTCTATAGTCAATTCTCCTTTTAAAAGTCCCATAAGTTCAGTATTTAACCAATTTACACAAAGCTTAGGATTTAAATTTTGAGAAATAAGACTTTCAAAAAAACGACTCATTTCTAAAGAACTGATTAAAACCTCAGCATCACTTTCTTTTATACCAAGCTCGTCTATAAAGCGTGCTTTCTTCTCATCAGGAAGTTCAGGAATTTTAATATCCAAAAACTCATCTTTTAATAAAACAGGCAATAAATCAGGATCTGGAAAATAGCGATATTCTGCCGCTTCTTCTTTACCACGCATACTTCTTGTAATTAAATTCGTTGTATCAAAAAGTCTGGTTTCTTGAACTACTTCTTGTTCGTAAGTTCCATCTTCCCAAGCCTCACTTTGTCTTTTTACCTCATATTCTATAGCTTTTTGGATAAAACGAAAAGAATTAAGATTTTTAATCTCTACCCTAGTATAAAGTTTTGTATCACCCTTAGGTCTTATACTAACATTTGCATCGCATCTAAAACTTCCTTCTTGCATATTTGCATCTGAAATGTCTAAAAAGCGTATGATAGAATGAAGCTTTTTAAGATAAGCTACTGCCTCATCGCTACTTCTAAGCTCAGGTTCGCTGACAATCTCAAGCAAAGGAGTTCCTGCACGATTTAAGTCCACTTTAGAAAAATTATTTTCGTGGATATTTTTACCTGCATCTTCTTCTAAGTGTGCTCTTGTAATACCTATGCGTTTATTTTCACCCTTTACATTGATAAAAAGCTCACCCTTTTCTACTATAGGGATATCAAATTGTGAAATTTGATAAGCCTTAGGTAAATCTGGATAAAAATAATTCTTACGATTAAAAACACTTTTTTTATTAATTGTTGCATTGACAGCTTTTCCAAAAGCTATAGCTTTTTTTACAACCTCTTCATTTAAAACAGGCAAAGCTCCTGGTAAGGCCAAACAAGTGGGACAAACATTGGTATTTGGAGCTTCTCCAAAAGAAGTTGCACATGAACAAAAGATTTTTGTTTTAGTATTTAATTGAGTATGAACTTCAAGACCTATAACTACTTCAAACATAAAATTTCCTTGAATTTTTAAATGCTTTATTTTATCTTTTTTTCTTTTAGAAAAGGCTTTAAATATTAGACTTTGATTTGTATTTGTTTAATTTTAAAATTATGAAATTATAAAACAACTATTTTTTCTGATTTTTAAGTTCATAGTTTTCTATAAACAACATAAAAACCAAAAATAAAAGCAGGCTAAAAATAAACCCCAAAACAAGATAAAAATAAGATATAAATTTAAAAAGGAGAAAAAAGGTGCACAAAAGCATTAAAGCTAAAGATGCACCTTTAAAAAATTCTAAAATATAGATCAATGACCTTCCTCAACAACAGTTGCACCCGCTAAATATACATAAGTTAAAATCATAAAAATAAAAGCTTGTAAAAATGCCATAAAAGTTAAAAGCACATAAGCAGGAAGCGGAGCTATATAAGGAACTAAAGCTAAAATTACCATCAAAAATAAATCGTCACCTTTAATATTTCCAAACAAACGGAAGGACAAAGAAACCACACGAGAAAGATGAGAGACTATCTCTATAGGAAACATCAAAGGAGCTAAAAGTTTAATAGGTCCCATGAAATGAGCAAAATACTTTACAAAACCTTGTGCCCTAATACCCTCAAAATGATAATATACAAAAACTATAATAGCCAAGGACAAAGTCAAATTTAAACTTGCAGTTGGAGCGTGAAAACCAGGTATTATACCTATAATATTACTAAAAAACACTATAATCCCCAAAGTTGCAACCAAAGGAAGATATTTTCTTGCACCTTTTTCACTTCCCATGGTATCTCTACCCATAGATAAAACTCCCTCTAAAAAAGCCTCACCTAAATTTTGCATACCGCGTGGAACAAGTTGCATAGAACGAGTAGCCATCATAGCCACTATAACAGCAATTAAAGCTACCAAACCTATGTGAAAAAAATAAGAAAAAGTATGACTTGCATCAAGCAAAGAGCTAAATAAAAATAAATCTTTCATGGTTTCCTCAAAAATTTTATTCTAAACTCGAAATTTTAGCAAAATCTTACTTATATTTTAATGAAAATTTACATCCATTCTAAAACTTGCGAAAGTTCTTTAGCAACAAAACACTTAAGCCCTATATCTTCCAAAGGCTTAGAAGGAACAATGGCATTTTTAAATTTTTGCATTTTAGCTTCTTTTAAACGCGTATCAAGGCTAAAAACCTCTCTAATTTCTCCATTTAAACTAAGCTCCCCTATAAAAATACTATCTTTGCTCAAAGGGCGATTTTTAAAACTTGAAATAATAGCTGCAACCACAGCCAAATCCGCCGCAGTTTCGCTTACTTTTACTCCGCCACTAATATTTACAAATACATCATAATGTCCTAAAGGAATTTCAAGCTTTCTTTCAAGCAAAGCCAAAAGCATATCTAAGCGATTTTTTTCATATCCCGTAGCGCTACGCTTTGGATAAGAACTTTCACACACTAAAGCTTGAACTTCTAAAACCAAAGCACGAGATCCTTCCATCACAACACCTAAAGCACTTCCTGAAATAGCCTTTCCACGAGTAAAAAAACGATTTGCCAAATCTTTTGCGCTGATCAAACCTTTAGCAGTCATCTCAAAAATACCTACTTCATTCGTTCCACCAAAACGATTTTTAAAGCCTATTAAAAGTCTGATTTCTTTAGTGGCATCTCCTTCAAAATAAAGCACCACATCTACCATATGCTCAAGAACCCTAGGCCCTGCTATAGCACCTTCTTTAGTAATATGCCCTATGATAAAAGTACTGATATTATAAGCCTTGCTAACACGCATAAGTTCAAAAGTAATCTCACGCACCTGAGTGATGCTTCCTGCTGCTGAAGTGATTTTATTTGAATATAGAGTTTGTATAGAATCAACGATAAGAATGCTATAATCTTTTTTGTGCAATTCTTCTAAAATATTTTCAAGGCAAAGTTCAGTAAGTAAAAATAAATTCGGAGTATTAGCCTCAAGACGATCAGCTCTTAATTTAATCTGGGTTTTACTTTCTTCGCCACTGACATAAAGCACTTTTTTACCCTGTTTAGCTAAATTTGAAGCAATTTTTAACAAAAGCGTAGATTTTCCCACACCTGGACTTCCGCCTATAAGCACTAAAGAACCTTCAACAAGCCCTCCGCCTAAAACCAAATCAAGCTCATTATCATCTGTGCTGTATCTTGTAAAATGTTCTAACTCCACATCTTCAATACAAACAGCCTCACTTGTTTTCATACTAACTTGTGCAAGCTCTTTTAAAACTTTAATTTGCTCAGCTTTTAATTCTATAAAACTATCCCAAGCTCCACAATCAGGACATTTTCCAAGCCATTTGCTTTGTTGATTTCCACAAGCTTGGCATTCAAAAAGTGCTTTATTTTTTGCCATTATTCAAAAATAGGATCTAATAAAGTATCTAAGTAAGCATTTGCATTAAATTCTTGTAAATCCGTCATTTGCTCACCCACGCCTACATAAAAAATAGGAAGCTCAAGCTCTCTTGCTATACTAAAAAGTGCACCCCCTTTAGCTGTCCCATCAAGCTTTGTGATAATCACACCATCAAGTTTTACAAGCTCATTAAAAGCTTTAGCTTGTAAAATTCCAGCATTTCCCTGTGTTCCATCTAAAACTAAAATTTTTCTATGGGGTGCACCTTCTAAAGCTTTGTTTGAAATTCTCACAATTTTTTCAAGCTCATGGGCTAAATTTTTTTGATTTTGCAAACGCCCTGCTGTATCGATAATAACTCTATCAAAATCCTTTGCTTTTGCTTTAGAAATGGTATCAAAAGCAACCGCTGAAGGATCATGCCCTTGTGCAGTTAAAACTATATCTACATCCACTTTTTGTGCCCAAAGTTTTAATTGTTCAATCGCACCTGCTCTAAAAGTATCACACGCTCCTAAAATCACTTTTTGATTTTGGTTTTTATATAAATAAGCAAGTTTGGCAATACTTGTTGTTTTTCCTGCTCCATTTACTCCTAAAATAAGCTCTACAAAAGGTTTTTCTTGATTGGTTTCTTTTTTTTCATAAAGAAAATAAGAACCCATAACACGCTTTAAATCTTCTTTTTTTACTTCATTTTGAGGTGGTAAATAATAAATTATCTCTTCAACTATTTCATAACTTACATCTGCTTCAAGCAAAATTTCTTCAAGCAAATCTTTGGTTATCTTTTTATTCTCTCCTTTAACTCCAATAATATTTTCAAGAGTTTTTGTAAGTCCTTTTTTAAAAAAATTAAACATTAAAGTATAGCCTTTTGTATATCGATTTCTAGCATTTCTTCAGGAATAAGCCCTAAATACTGATTAATCAATTTAGAATGCTTGTTGTAAAGAAACATAGTAGGAATTCCATTTACCCCACCTAAAACTTTAGCTAAAAGATAGTTATTTTCACCATTGGAGACTTTATAAGATATTTTATGTTGTTCTATAAATTTTTGAATCTCCTCATTAGACTTATCCTCTAATAAAACTCCAACTATATTAAAATCATTGTTATACTTTTCTTGTAATTTATTAAGATGAGGGATTTCAGCAATGCAAGGGGTACACCAAGTGGTAAAAAATACAAACAAAGTTGCCTTATCTTCATCGTTGAAATTTAAAACGGCATTTTCTTTTTTAACTGAAATTGATCCTCCATCAATCAAATTAAGTTTAAAATTCATATCATCACTTTGATTTATACTTGTCTCGGTGCTTAAATTTACATCATTTTGCTGCTTTTCTTTATCATTGCTACAAGCAACAAACAAACAAGATATTGTCACTAGTAAAAGTATTTTTTTAATTTTCATTATTTATCAATCCTTTATTCTTCTTTATAAAAATGCTAAAATTATAACATACATAAGATAATATTTTTTTAAAGGCATATTAATGGAAAAAACAGATTTTAGAGCATTGCAAAAAATACGCCTTTTCAAACATTCAAAACTAAATTTCAAACAAGATTATAAGATATTTAAAGAATGTCTTAAAATAATAAAACTATTTAAAGCTAAAAATATTTTAATTTTTATTCCTTTGCATTATGAACCAAACTTAATAAAATTTCGCCATATTCTTAATAAAAATTACAAACTTTTTGTTCCATTTATGCAAGATAAAAGTTTAAAAATTGTAAAATTAAGATTGCCTTTTATTAAAAAAAGGTTTGGGGTTTTAGAGCCTATAGATTCTTTTTTTAAAGCAAAAATTGATTTAGCTATTGTGCCTGTAATTGGCGTCGATAAAAATTTAAAAAGAATAGGACATGGGCAAGGTTTTTATGATAGATTTTTTGAAAATTTAAATTACAAACCTCATATAATATTTGTCCAAAGTATAGATGCTTTAAGTCAAAATAATCTAACACAAAAGCATGATATTTCAGGAAAATTATACATAAACCCTTATAAAAAATATTACAAGAAAGAAAGAAAAAATGATAGAATCACTTATCGCATTTATAGCCGCTATAGTCGGACTCGGTATAGGATATTTAGTTGCAAAAAAAATCAATGATGCCAAATATGAAATTTTCGTAGAGCAAGCTAAAGCTAAAGCCAAAGCTATAGAATACGAAGCAGAGCTTATTTTAAAAGATGCAAAAAATTCAATTCTTAATGCAGAATTAGAAGTTAAAAAAAAATATGAAGAAAAAACTCACAAAATTCAAAAAGATTTTAATCAAAAATTTGATGATCTTTCTAAAAAAGAACAAAAACTTCAGCAAGAAGAAGAAAAACTAAAAGAAGATAAAGAATACCTTTGCAAGTCACAAAAACACATTCAAGACTTACAATCTGATGTTGATAAATTAAAAAATAAATATCAAGAAAAACTTGACGATGTTTTAAAAATTTTAGAACATTCTACAGGACTTACACAAAATGAAGCTAAAGCAATCATTCTTAAAAAAGTAGAAGAAAATTCTCGCGAGCAAATTGCACATATAGTAAGAAAATATGAAGAAGAAGCAAAAAATGAAGCCAAAAGAAAAGCTAATTTCATCATTGCTCAAGCTACCTCTCGTTTTGCAGGTGAATTTGCGGCTGAAAGACTTATCAATGTTATTAACATTAAAAACGATGAACTTAAAGGACGTATCATTGGTAAAGAAGGACGCAATGTTAAAACCCTAGAAATGGTTTTAGGTGTTGATATTATCATCGATGACACACCAGGTGCTATTATAGTAAGTTGCTTTAATCTTTATCGCCGTGCTATTGCTACAAAAGTTATAGAGCTTTTAGTTGAAGATGGCAGAATTCAACCCGCGCGCATAGAAGAAATTCACGAAAAAGTATGCAAAGAATTTGATAGCGCTATTCTAGAAGAAGGAGAAACCATAGTTATGGATCTAGGCTTAAATAAAATACACCCTGAAATTGTAAAACTCATAGGGAAACTCAAATACCGAGCAAGCTATGGACAAAACGCTTTAGCACATTCTTTGGAAGTGGCTCACCTTGCAGGAATCATTGCTGCTGAATGTGGTGGAGATGAGAATTTAGCGCGTCGCGCGGGAATTTTACATGATATAGGAAAAGCATTAACCCATGATTTTGAAGGATCTCATGTGGATTTAGGTGCAGAACTTTGCAAACGCTATAAAGAGCATCCTGTAGTAATCAATGCTATTTACGCACACCATGGACACGAAGAAGCTACAAGCATAGAATCAGCAGCTGTTTGTGCAGCAGACACTTTAAGTGCTGCACGACCTGGAGCTAGAAGAGAAGTGTTAGAAGCTTTCTTAAGAAGAGTCAGTGAGCTAGAAGATATCGCTAAAAGTAAAGAAGGAATTAAA
This sequence comes from Campylobacter sp. BCW_6464, assembly GCF_001762775.1. NCBI lineage: Bacteria > Pseudomonadati > Campylobacterota > Epsilonproteobacteria > Campylobacterales > Campylobacteraceae > Campylobacter > Campylobacter sp. BCW_6464. The sequence goes on from NZ_MJXM01000080.1 coordinate 54,217, forward strand.
AATGCCTATGCAATCAATGCCGGAAGAGAAATTCGCGTCATAGCCAATGCTCAGCTTGTTAATGATGATGAAAGTGTACTTTTGGCTAAGGAAATAGCAGCTGAAATTCAAGAAAAAATGCAATATCCTGGTGAAATTAAAGTCAATGTTATACGTGAACTTAGAGCTGTAGAATACGCTAAATAAGGTTTATTATGCAAGATATGATTGATACTTTAATAAAATATGGTTATATTGTTTTATTCTTTTATTCTTTAGGGGGTGGAATGGTTGGAATTTTAGCTGCAGGAGTTTTAAGTTCTCAAGGAAAAATGGATCTTATTTTTTGCATTGCTCTTGCTTTTATTGCTAATACCATAGGTTCAACTTTGCTTTTTATACTTGGAAAATATTATAAAAAAGATATTATGCCTTATTTTAAAAAACACCGACGCAAGCTAGCCCTTGCTATGATGAAAACAAAACAACACGGAATTATTTTACTTGTAACTCAAAAATTTATTTATGGTTTAAAAACTTTCATTCCCATAGCTGCAGGTATGGCAAAATATAATTTTATTAAATTTTTTATTATCAATACTCTAGCTAGTTTGGCATGGGCTATTGTTCTAGGTTTTGCTGCTTATACTTTTGGGTATGTTATTGAAGCAATTTTTGATAAACTGAGTTTATATCCTTATGCTGCTCCTTTATTTTTATTATTTTTAGCTGGAATAATTTGGCTTTATTTAAGTAAATTTTCCAAAAAATAATGTCTCTATGGAATTCTTTTTTTTACTCTTTTAAAGAATTTCATTATTTATTTTTATCTGTTGTTATTATTTTTATTTTTAATATCCTTTTAGAATATAATAATTTTTTAAACTTTAAAAACCAAAAACATTACTTTATAAATAACGCTCTATTAACGCACCAATATACAAAATATAATAAAAAAAATAAAAAATACTGGGTTTTAAAGCTACAAACTGAAAACTTCACTTTTTATACTACAAGTTTTAAGGATTTAAATTTAAGCAAGAATCAACTTTTAAGCCTTAGAATTATCACCCATAATATTAACTTTAAAGACTATCTGAGCAAAAGTTTTTACGCACCTTCTTATGATTTTGAAAAATTAAAAGAAAAAGAATACAATCCCATTATATCTTACTTCTTAAATCAACATACAAATGAAAAAATTAAAGAATTTTATGGTGCTTTATTTTTTGCACTGCCCATATCTTTAGAGCTTAGAAACGATGTAAATTACTACGGCATAGCACACCTTATAGCAATTAGCGGTTATCACATAGGCTTGCTTTTTAGTTTAATTTTCTTTATTTTAGCTCCAATTTATAGTTTTTTCCAAAAAAGATATTTTCCTTATAGAAATTTACGTTTAGATTTAAGTATTTTAATTTTTACACTACTTTTAGCTTATGCTTGTTTAATAGGATTTGTCCCTTCTTTTGTGCGCTCCTTAATTATGGCTTTTTGGGTTTTTTATCTATTGTGTAAAAATATAAAAATTATTAATTTCTTTACGCTTTTTTGTAGTATTTTATTATGCATTTCTCTTTACCCTAGACTTTTATTTAGCATTGGATTTTTATTTTCTATTTTAGGTGTTTTTTATATTTTTTTATATATGCATCATTTTGCAAATAAATTTAATAATCTTATAAATATTATTTTGCTTAATATTTGGACTTTTTTTGCTATGGTTTTACCTGTGCTTTATTTTTTTCCACTTATAAGCTACCAACAAATTTTAGGTATTATTTTGAGTGGAATTTTTGTAATATTTTATCCTTTAGTATTATTTTTGCATCTTATAAACTATGGAGATTTGCTCAATTTTATCTTAGATGAATTTTTTAAATTTAAAATTTATGGAACTAATATCCATATCCCATTTTGGATTTTTATAAGTTATCTTATTGCTTCTTTAATCTCTGTACGATTTAAATATCTAGCTTTTCTTTGTATTTTTGCGAATTTTATTCCCTTCATTATGATTGTAATTTAGAAAATAATAGAGTTTAAGCCCAAAAAGATAAATAATCCAAGAAATATAAATCCAAATAAAAAAGAATAAAATAGTAGAAAAAGATCCATAAACACTAGCGTATGTTTTATTATATACCACATAATATACAAATAAATTTTTTCCTATATACCAAATAGCACCCGCTCCAAAAGATACTAAAGCTAAACTTCTAAGAGTTCCCTTATGAACAGAACTTGAATAAGATATAAAAAATAAACCCCAAATAATTACAAAGGGTAAAATTTCAAAAAAATTAAACCCTATTTTATAATCATCTAAAGTTTGTTGGATAAAACCTGAAATATAAAAACTAAGCCCAAGCCCTAAAGGAACAAGAGTTAAAAGAGTCCAATAAGAACTAATGCTTTGCCAAAGTCCTTTAGGTTCATTTTTAGTAATACGATTGATTACAAAATCATAGCCTGAAAAAAAAGCTAAAGAAGTAAATGCCATAGCAATAAGACCTACAATACCCAAATTTACACTATTTTTTAAAAAAGTATCGATGTAAGTAGCAACAACATCTTGTTGCGTTGGTATTAAAAAAGCAAAAATTACTTGCTTTGCTTTTTCATAATAAGCTTTAAAACTAGAAATTTGCGTAAAAACAGAAAAACATACAAATAAAATAGGTATTAAAGATAATACAGTATAAAAACTAAGCGCTGCTGCATAATTTAAAATTTCCTTATCACGCAAATTTAGCAAAATAGTAAAAAAATTTTTCAACTTCTAAAGTCCCATTTTAAAAGGATTTAGTATATTATTTGGATCAAAAGCTTTTTTAATATTTCTCATTAAATTCATTTCGGCTTCAGAAAAAGCTAAATTCATAAAAGGTGCTTTAGAGAGTCCGATACCATGCTCTCCGCTTAAAGTTCCTCCAAGTTTCACTGTTAATTTAAAAATCTCTTCCACAGCTTCATAGCCTTTTTTCACTTGCTCTTGATCATTTTTATCAGGAACCATCACATTAGTATGCACATTTCCATCCCCTGTATGCCCAAAACAAGGAATTTTAAAACCATATCTTTTAGAAATCTCATCTATACCTTCAAGCAAGGCAGGTAGTTTAGAACGCGGAACTGTAATATCTTCATTAAGTTTTAAAGTTCCATACATGGCAATGCTTTGAGAACAATTTCTTCTAGCAAACCAAATATCTGCGGCTTCTTGTTCGTCTTTTGCTATTTTAAATTCACTAGCTCCAGCTTCTAAAAAATAATGTTCTAAATTTCTTAAATCCTCATCAATAGCTTCTTTAACATTACCATCCACATCAGCAATCAAAATAGCGCCAGCTTCTATAGGCAAACCTTTATTAAATTTACTCTCAACCGCTCTAATGCTAAGATTGTCTAAAAATTCCATAGATACAGGACTTACACCGCTAGCAAGACTTTTGTAAACCGCATTCATAGCACTTTTTACACTTGGAAAAATAGCAAAAGCGGTTTTTTTGAATTTAGGTAAAGGCATTAATTTTAAAGTAAGCTCACTTAAAACTGCCAAAGAACCTTCACTAGCGATTAAAATTCCTGCCAAATTATAACCTGCCACATCTTTAATAGTGCGTTTTCCTGCACGAATGATTTCTCCGCTAGGCAAAACAGCCCTTAAAGCCATCACATAATCTTTTGTAATGCCATATTTTGCAGCTCTCATTCCCCCAGCATTTTCGCTTACATTACCCCCTAAGCTAGAATACTCCATACTAGCAGGATCAGGTGGATAAAAAAGCCCGTATTTGGCTACTTCTTTTTGTAAATGTATATTAATAACCCCAGGTTGCACAACAGCCACTAAATTTTCAAGATCAATTTCCAAAATTTTATTCATATGCTTTTCAAAAGCAAGCACCACACCGCCATTAACAGCTAAAGCTCCTCCTGTAAAACCAGATCCTGAGCCTCGTGGTATGACTATGATATTATTTTCATTGCAAAATTTTAAAATTTGAGCAATATCTTCTTCATTTCTTGGAAAAAGAACCCCATCGGGTAAATAATGTTTTTTTGTCGCATCATAGCTATAAGCTCTTTTGTGAATTTCATCAAAATAAGCGTTTTCTTCTCCTAAAAATCGTTTAAAATATTGTTCAAATTCTTTTTTCATGTTTATTGCACCTTAGGAAGATTAATCAAAGCATCATAATACCTATAATAATTTCCTATTTCTTGAGAGTTAAAATCAAAAAAATTACTTTTATATCCACCTATACGAGAATAAAAAGGAACCTGAACGCTAGTTGGCTTGCTTATAGGCACTTCATAAAGCTTATTAAAATCTTGACAATCTACAACTTCTGCTTGATTTTCCAAAGCCACAACCAAAATGCCAACCGCATTATCATCACAAAATTGCCTAAAATCTGAACGCTTAGGAGAAAGAGTGGCCGTTCTAATTAATTGTGCTCCAAAAATGTCAATATGGGTAAAATATATCTGCGGAAATTCTCTAACAAGTTCATTATAAGTTTGTTCATCAGGAGCAATTACCAATCCTCTATCATAAAGAAAATTTAAAACAACCTCATCACCTACTTCAGGCAAAACATTTGGCAAAGGCAAAGCATCTTGCTTAAGAGCTGAAAAAACACTAAATTCTAATTTCGCTAAACCATCTTTTTTATCTATGACACTTGCCCTAGCTATGATACTTTGCGAATTTTTAAAGCGCTGTATTACCACACCACTTGAATAAAGCTTTATATCATCACTGTCTTTAATATAACCATAAATATCATCAACTTTTACAAGTTCACTTTTTATAGGTTTTAAATCAAATCCAACCGCAAAGAGGCTAAGGTTTAAAGCTAAAAAACACACTATAGTTTTAAACAAATTTGCTCCTTAAATAAAAATTTATAGAATTATAATCCTTTTTTGTTAAGCAATTGTAAGAAAAATAAAGTAAAATATAGCTTTTAAATTTCAAAATTCTTTTAAAAATTAAGGTTATCTCATGAAAAAATTATTACTTTTATTTATTTTTGTTGTTCAAAGTTTTGCAGCTTTAAGTGTTGAAGAGCTAACTTGGGATAATGGAGATACCTTGCTTAAATTCTTACAAAGAAATTCCATACCTATGTCGCTTTATTATGGACTTGATAGAGAAGATCAAGAACTTGCTTCTGATATAGCCTATAAAATAAAATATCAAGTTTTAAAAGATGAAAACAACAACATAGAACAAGTTTTAATTCCAATTAGTGATGATTTACAAATTCATATCTATAAAGATAAAGATGGACAATACACTCTTGCTTTTACTCCTGTATCTTATCAAAAAGAAGATAGAATTTTACATTTAACCATTAAAAGCTCTGCTTATCAAGATGTCTATGAAGAAAGCGGTAGCAGTACTTTAGCTCGTGCTATGGTTCGTGCTTTTCGAGGAAGTATAAATTTTCGCAATATCCAAAAAGGTGATGAAGTAACCCTATATTATGAACAAAAAAGACGCATGGGTAAACTTTGGGGTGATATAAATATAAAAATGGCAATGGTAGAAATCAATAAAAGCGCTAGAGAAGTCTTTTCTTATAATGATATATTCTATGATCGCGATGGCAAAGAATTAGAATCTTTTTTACTTACAAAACCTGTGAACTACACTAGAATTTCCTCTCCTTTTACAACAGCAAGATATCATCCTATATTAAAACGCTATCGCGCCCATCTTGGTATAGACTATGCTGCACCTACTGGAACTCCTGTAAAAAGTGCTGGCAAAGGAGTAGTAACCTTTATAGGCACAAAAGGTGGTTATGGAAATGTAATTCAAATCAAGCATGACTCAGGTTATATGACTTTATATGCTCATCTTAGTCGTTTTGCAAAAATTAAAAACGGACAAAAGGTAAATCAAGGACAAGTAATTGCATATGTTGGTTCAACAGGTATGAGCACAGGTCCTCATTTGCATTTTGGAGTATATTTAAATAATAAAGCCATAAATCCTGCATCTGTTGTAAAAATCGCCAAATCAGAACTTAGTGGAAAAGCGAAAGAGAATTTTAAACATATCATAGCTGGATACGAGCAGGTTGTTAAAGAAGCCCTAGCCTCGAATCAACCTAATCCTCCAAAAGAAGAAGATTTTGAAAACTATATAGAATTTTAATTACTCAACAACGCTTTATCTTTTGCATTGATTAAAGAATTTAGAAGAGTTGCAAGCTCTTCTTTTTCTTTTTCATTAATTTCACAAAAATCCGCATCAATCAATTGTTTCACCAAAGCTTCATTTAGCAAATCCCCATCGCCAAATTCTCTAGCTTTTTGAATGATTTTTAACACTCTTAAATCTTTTCTTTCGTACATTTTAATCCTTTAAATAAACCACACTCACAAAACGCTTAGTCGTTTTATCTCGACGATAAGAAAAAAAACTCTCATCATCAAAGCTACAAATTCCACAATCTTTAATATTTTCAATGCCTAAATTTTGCGCTTGAAATTTTACTAAAGCTTTTAAATCAAGTTTATCGTCTTGAACAAATTCTTTAAATTCTTTTTTAGCAAATTCTAAAATTTCTCCATCTATTTCATAATTTTTAGCACAAATTCCAGGCAGGATAAAAAGATGAAATTTATTTTTATCTAAATGTGAATTTTGCATAGCAATTTGATCAACGCATTCTTTTAGGATATTTTCAAAGCTTCCTTTTCTACCTGAATGCAAAGCTGCTATAATGCCACTTTCATGATATAAAATTAAAGGCAAACAATCCGCACTTAAAACACAAAGAGCAGTATTTTTTTCCTTACTTATAAGCCCATCACAACTGAGATTTTTTAAATTTTTATCATAAATAATAACTTTATGAGAGTGAATTTGATCCATAAAAACACATTTTTCAATGTCTTTAAAACCTAAATGAGAAAATAAATTCTCATTATGAATTTTAGCCCTAAAAACATTATAATCCTTATCAAAAGCACAAAAAATACCGACTTTATCATTTTCTAATAAAGATAAGAAATTCTTTCCACTTCTTCCCATGATAATCCTTTGTTTTTGCCTTGTAATTGTGCATAAATATAACGAGCAAGCAAATCACTTTCTATGTTGATTTTTCTACCTACTTGATAGTCTTTAAAAAGCGTTTCTTTAAAGGTAATAGGAATAATAGTAAGCCTAATACCATTTTTTAAAATTTCATTGATAGTAAGACTTACTCCATCAACACCTATACTTCCTTTTTCTGCCATAAATTTCATAGCTTCTTTAGGTAAAGATATATGAAAATCTACTCCATTTTCATCTTTTTGAATTTTTTCAAGTGTGCCAATAAAATCAATATGTCCTTGCATAAGATGTCCATCAATTCTATCACCGTATCTTAAAGCAGATTCTATATGAACTTTATCTTTTAAATTTTCTATAGCTATATGAGTGCGACTTTCACGAGAAAGCTCCACTTCAAAACCTCCCTTATAAAGTTTTGTCACACTCAAACAAGCTCCATTCACAGCTATACTATCGCCAAGATTTGGGCGATATTTTGCTTTTAAACTTAAAGTATTGTTTTGATAAGATTGAACTTTAGCAATTTCTCTTATGAGTCCATTAAACATTTTTTACCTTAAAAAATCTTATTTAATAATTTATTTACCGCTTTATCTACTTTATCGCCTGTACTTTTAGCACCATCACTCACACCACCACCTACTACATTTTTAATAGAATTTAACACACTTCCTGCATTTAAATTTACTTTAGGGTTTTCCGTAGTTCCTGTAATGCTTCCTTTAAAATTGGCTCTATCGAGTTTAATATCAAAAGGCAAATTTAAAGCCCCGCTTTTAGAATTTAAAGCTCCTGATTGTACTAAAATATAAGAACGATCTGCTTGCATATTAAGATCAAGTTTGATATTTTCTTTTTTAATCAAAGCTTTAGCATTAACAGTGCGATAAACATCATTTGTAATATCTTTTAGCGTTAAAATTTTTAAAGCATTGGTAATAAGATTTGGTTTTAATTTACCCTCTTTCATGTCCAAATTAACCTCGCCTTCTTCGCTTAAAAGATTGTAATTTGCCTTCACATCTGCCTTGCCTTGATAAACATCCATAAAGTCCAAACTTTGAGCTAGACTACTTAAATCCACTCCATTTAAATCAGCAAGCAAAAGGTTATTTTTAAGTGTGCTTTGAAGCTTCCCTTCAAATAAATTTGGACTATTTACAACAAAATTTAAACTCTTATCAAAACCTACCTTTCCATTAAATTCTGCCTTACCTTTAAGTTTTCTATCCAACAAAAAGCCTAGTTTTGAAAAATCATTTATCTTTAGACTAAAATCCGAATTTAAAAGCATTTTGCCTATATCAAAACTTCCTTGTAGTTTTGTAAGATCAGCTAAAGATGAATTTAAAACGGAATCAAATTGAGCGATATTGTTTTTAAAATTAATTTTGGTATTTAAATCATAACTTGTATTGTTTGGAAAATTTTTATTTAAAATTTTACTTAAAGTTGCAGCATTTAATATACCTTTAGCTTCTAAATTTGCTTTACCATTAAGGTTGTTAAAATCGATATTATCTAAATTAACTTTTGCATTAACAATCCCACTGGCATAATTTGGCATACCTGCTATAACAAAAAGTTTAGATAAATCAAGTTTATCAATGTTTAAATCAAGTTTTTTACCATTTGAATCAACCTTGATTACACCATCTGCCAAATTTGCATTTGCATTTAAATTTTGTATTTGAGTGCCTATAATATGAGCTTTTGCAGTAAGATCTGCCTTACCTTGTAATTTTTGTCCTGCTGTAGCACTAAACTGAGACAAGTCATCAATAAAAGCATTTAAATCTGTATTTAACTCACTATTTTTTAAATTATAAGTTCCTTGAAGTTTTTTAATATTAAGCAAATTTGAAGCAAGTAAAGCATTGTAAGAAATATTGCTATTTTTTGCATTTGCTTTAGTATCAAGACTAAAAATTGTATTTGGAAGTTCTATTTTGGCTATTTTTTTAAGCTCATTGGTGTTAATCTTTGCATTGTTTATTTTTGCTTCAAGATCGAAATTAGAAAAATCTAAATCCGCATTTAGAAGTTTAGCATTTAAATTTCCAGAAACCAAAGCTCCATATCCTGCAAGAGCTAATAATTTTTCCAAACTTACTTCATTAATATCTGCAAAAATTTTATTATTTTTCAAACTTGCCTTTACCTCTCCACCAAGTCCGATAACTTGAGCATTTAAACTTGATAAGGCATTATTTACAACACTTGTTTGACCTATCACACCCAAACTACCATTTAGTCTAGTTTTTGTAAGTTTTTCAAGCTTTGCAAGAGAAGGAATACTTAAATTAAAATCAGTACTTAAAGCATTCTTGCTAATATCATAAAGAGTTTTTTGAGTTTGTAAGTTAAGATAATCATTGTAAATTTTACTTACAGCATAAATCTTATCTTCTTTAACATTGGCCAAAATTTCTGCTTTAGGATTAGAATTTAAAGGCAAGTCTAAAGAAAAATCTTTTTTTATCGCCTCATAGTTTATATAACTTGTATCAAGTTTTATGATAATATTTCCATCAGGTTTTAAATTCTGTGCTGAAATTTTTGCTTGAGCATTTAAAAAACCTTTAGCGTAACTAGGGTAAGATAAAAGATGAAGTATTTCTTCTACCTTAAGATTTTGCGCATCTAAATTTAAAGCAATAGGATTGTAATTATACATTCTTGCATTTAAAAGTACATTTGAACCTAATAAATAACCTTTTCCATCTAAAGTAAAATCACTTGCTTTACCTTGAATCTTACCGCCAAAAGAAAGGTTTTGATTTAAATTTAAACCTAAATTTTTAGCATAATTTTGATTTAAAGAAATAAGATAGTCAAAATCAAATCCAAGCTTAAAAGGACTCAAAGCTCCCTTGAGATTGAAATCTGCCATATTTGCGATATTTGCTTGCAGTTTAAGACTTGAAAAACGCAAAGTAAAATGCGTGATATTTACGTCTAATCCCGCACTTTCTTTGATCTTTTTTTGCGCTATATTTACCACTATATTATTACCAAAACTTGTGAAAAGTATGGTATAAATAGCAATTAAAAGCACAACAACAAAAGCTATAACTCCATAAAAAATCTTTTTCATTTTTATCCTTTAGTTTATTTTATAAAATAACTTTAGTCTATAAAACTAAACTTTTATAAATATTTTAATTTAAAGTATTGACAAAATTCATTTTTTATAGTATGATTTTATCACTCTAAATAAAAGAGTGCTAAAATCAATATTTTTAAGGATGGACAAAAATGAATTTTCAACCTTTAGGAAAGCGTGTTCTAGTTAAACGCGTTGAAGAAACCAAAACAACAGCCTCAGGCATAATTATACCAGATAATGCTAAAGAAAAGCCTTTAATGGGTGAAGTAGTGGCAGTAAGTAAAGAAATCACTGATATTGCAAATGGTGATAAAATCGTGTTTGCTAAATACGGTGGAACAGAAATTAAACTTGATAATAATGAATATTTAGTTTTAAATTTAGATGATATCTTAGGAATTTTAAAATAATTTATAAAAAGGATAAAAAATGGCAAAAGAAATTATTTTTTCAGATGAAGCAAGAAATAAACTTTATGAGGGCGTTAAAAAACTTAATGACGCGGTAAAAGTAACTATGGGGCCAAGAGGACGCAATGTTTTAATCCAAAAAAGCTTTGGTGCTCCAAGCATTACTAAAGATGGCGTAAGTGTTGCTAAAGAAGTAGAACTTAAAGACAGTCTTGAAAATATGGGTGCTTCACTTGTAAGAGAAGTAGCAAGCAAAACAGCTGATCAAGCAGGGGATGGAACAACTACTGCAACGGTTTTAGCTCATGCAATTTTCAAAGAAGGTTTAAGAAATATCACAGCAGGTGCAAATCCTATTGAAGTAAAACGCGGTATGGATAAGGCTTGCGAAGCTATAGTAGGCGAACTTAAAAAACTTTCTCGCGAAGTAAAAGATAAAAAAGAAATTGCACAAGTTGCTACAATCTCAGCCAACTCTGATGAAAAAATCGGAAATTTAATCGCTGATGCTATGGAAAAAGTGGGCAAAGATGGTGTTATCACTGTTGAAGAGGCAAAATCAATCAATGATGAATTAAATGTAGTTGAAGGTATGCAATTTGACAGAGGTTATTTAAGCCCTTATTTTATCACTAATGCAGAAAAAATGACAGTAGAGCTTTCAAGCCCTTATATCCTGCTTTTTGATAAAAAAATTGCAAATTTAAAAGATTTATTACCGGTTTTAGAACAAATTCAAAAAACAGGCAAGCCACTTTTAATTATCGCTGAAGATATTGAAGGTGAAGCGCTTGCAACTTTGGTTGTAAATAAACTTCGCGGTGTTCTTAATATTTCAGCCGTAAAAGCTCCAGGTTTTGGCGATAGAAGAAAAGCTATGCTTGAAGATATAGCGATTTTAACAGGCGGAGAAGTGATTTCTGAAGAACTTGGAAGAACTCTTGAAAGTGCGACCATACAAGATCTTGGACAAGCTTCTAGCGTAATTATCGATAAAGACAATACAACCATAGTAAATGGCGCAGGTGAAAAAGCAAATATCGATGCAAGAGTAAATCAAATCAAAGCACAAATTGCTGAAACAACTTCAGATTATGACAGAGAAAAACTACAAGAAAGACTTGCAAAATTAAGCGGTGGTGTTGCAGTGATTAAAGTAGGTGCAGCAACTGAAACTGAAATGAAAGAGAAAAAAGATCGTGTTGATGATGCTTTAAGTGCTACTAAAGCAGCAGTTGAAGAAGGTATAGTAATTGGTGGTGGTGCAGCACTTATCAAAGCAAAAGCTAAAATCAAACTTGATCTACAAGGTGATGAAGCAATTGGCGCAGCTATCGTTGAAAGAGCTTTAAGAGCACCTTTAAGACAAATTGCTGAAAATGCAGGCTTTGATGCAGGTGTGGTTGTAAATAGCGTAGAAAATGCTAAAGATGAAAACACAGGATTTGATGCTGCAAAAGGTGAATATGTTAATATGCTTGAAAGTGGAATTATCGACCCTGTTAAAGTAGAAAGAGTAGCTTTACTCAATGCAGTTTCTGTAGCTAGTATGCTTTTAACCACAGAAGCAACAATTAGTGAAATTAAAGAAGATAAACCTGCTATGCCGGATATGAGCGGTATGGGCGGAATGGGTGGTATGGGCGGAATGATGTAATATCTGCTCTAACCTCTTATCAGCAAGAAAAATTCTTGCTGATTACCAATTTAATTTAAAAACACTCCCTTGATTTTCTACAGATTCGCAAATAATCTTAATATCATTATCATCACAAACTTTTTTTACTAAAGAAAGCCCTATACCAAATCCTCCTTGATCGGTATTAAATCTTGTATATCTATCAAAAATTTGATTTAAATTTGACTTTGAAATTCCACAACCTGTATCCGCAATACTTAAAAAATTGGCTTTCAAAATTATAGAAATTACTCCACCTTTTTTATTGTATTTAATAGCATTGCTTATAAGATTATCAATCAATTTAGAAATTTGATTTTTAGGGGCAAAAATATTTGCTTGATTTAAATCAAGCTTTAGTGTAATTTTTTTTTGCTCAAAAAATACTTTAAAATATTCCAATCTTTCTTCAAGTAGCATTCTTAAATCAAATTTTTGTTTTTCTGTTTCTAAGGTATTAGGAAAATTATAAAAAACAAGATCAGAATACACTTGAGATAAACTTTTTGCAGCAAGCTTAATCCTTGCAAATTTAGCATTATCTCCTAAATTTTGATGATCAAGTTGTTCTATACTCATCAAAATAATACTTAATGGGGTATTGAGTTCATGAGTTGAATCTTTAATAAAACGATTTAGTGTGCTGATTTTATCCTCTAAAGGCTTTAGAGCAATTTTTACTAGAATATAAGATATTAAGCCCAATATGAAAAAAGCCATAATAGCAAAACCAAAAACTTTCGTTCTAATCCAAAAAAGATCTTTACCAACATCTTCACCCTGTATTAAAATTTGCAAACCATCGTTAGTATTTACTTCTTCATTGCTAGAATGTCTTAAAAAATAATGATCTGCACTCATAGGAGCAAGAAAAAAAACCTTATTATCACAAATACCTCTACCTTTAAGCTCTATCTTTGCCTTTCTTAAATCAAAATCTATATTACTAAAAACAATCTTTTTAGCATCAAATATAGCAAATTTTAATGCTGTGCTTTGAGCAATATTTTTTGCACTTATATCTATAGGGGTAAAACGAGAATTTAAGATGCTTATAACAATATTTCTATGATTTTCTCTCAAAGTGGCACCCTTTAAAACAACCAATTCTTCATATAATTTTTGATACCATAATGCAAAAAAAATAGTTAAAAAAATACCTGTAGTTGTTAGGTAGATTAATAAAATTTGCCTAATGACTTTTTTAGCCATAGCAATATCCCCTGCCTCTTTGATTTATAATTTTTTCTTTTCCTAAAATTTTACGTAAATTTTTCACATAAGCCCTTAAACTTAGCTCACTAGGCTCTTCATCATAATCCCAGAGTTCTTCAAAAATTCTCTCTGTGCTTAAAAAGTTGTTTTTATTTTTAAGTAATAAAGACAAAAGCTTAATTTCTTTACTCGGTAAAGTCAAGGCTTTATTATTATAGTAAAGAATTTGTGTAGTAAATTCAAATCTAAATCCATCCCCTAAATCTTCAAAATCTTCATTTTTATGTGAAAAAGCTCTTTTAAGCAAAGCTTTAACCCTAATAGATAACTCGGTAAGTTCAAAAGGTTTTTTTATATAATCATCACAACCTGCATCAAAGCCTTGTTTTAAATCGTTTGTTGTGTTTAAAGAAGTCATGAAAATTGCTGGGGTTTGCTTTCCGCTTTTTCTTAATTCTTTAAGCAATGAAAATCCATCTCCTAAAGGAACTTTTACATCTAAAATCCAAAGATCAAAATATCTTTCATAAGCTATATCTAAAGCTTCTTGCGCATTATTGCATAAAAATACTTCATATCCTTCATCATTTAAAAACTCTTCAATGATCTCACTCAAACTCAAATCATCTTCTAAAAGTAAAATTTTAGCAGCCATAATTTAAATCTTTCTAATTTCAAATCTCTTAAAATATATATCATTGTATCAAAATTCCTATCAATTATTTAATAAAATTTCATTTTTATTTAATTTATTTTTATCTATAATCCTTTTATATAAATAAATTTTTCCTTAAGGAGTTAAAATGCTTCCAAAATGGGATAATAGCTATAGTGTGCACAATGCTAAAATTGACGAGCAACATAAAAAGCTTTTTGAACTTGCTGCAAAAGTTGAAGTTGTATCAGATAGATCTGTAAGTAAAAATGAAGTCAAAGAACTTTTGGCTGAATTTTTTAATTATATGAAAGATCACTTTAATGATGAAGAAAAATACATGCAGCTAATAGGCTATCCAAATTTAGAAGAACATCGAAAAATACATAAAGAAATCATCCAAACCATGATTAATTTAATCAAAGATATCAAATCAACCAATGATCTTAAAGAAAAACTTTATATAGTGGCTAAAAAGTGGCTTTTAGAACACATACTATACGAAGACATGAAAGTTGAAAAATGGAGAAGTTCTTCTTTATCTACAGATGATGGCAGTGATATTAGCTTTGAAGCAGCAGAAGATGAAGATAATGAGCATCCACAATTTTATCTTTATATCTGTAATTGTCCTGGTAAAATTCACGATGTTCCTTATAACATTCATCAAAAAATAGAACTACAAGGTCACAAATTTACCTGCAAAACTTGTAAGCAAATTATAAAATTTTACAAAAAACATTCTTAAGGAGGATAAAATGAAACACAATGTAAAAACTTATTCTTTTAGAATGCCTTTAGAGCTTAAGGAGCGTTTGGATAATTTAAGTAAAAATCTTTCTAAGCCAAAATCAGCTATAATAAAAGAAGCTATAGAAGCTTATCTTAATGAAGTTGAAGATTTTTCTTTTGCTGTTAATGCCCTAGAAGAACTTAAAGATGGGGATTATCAAAAGGCAAGTAAAAAAATAGATAAAATTGTCAAAAATCTTCAAGAAAATTCTAATGATAACGAACTTGGTGATTTTGATTTTGCTATTGAAGCTTTAGAAGAACTTAAAGATGGGGATTATCAAAAGGCAAGTAAAAAAATAGATAAAATTGTCAAAAATCTTAAACAAACAAAATAAAAACTTTATCACAATTTTTTGTGATAAAGACTTATTAATTTTTTATGTTAAAATACATTTACGAATATTAAAAATGGAGTTAAAAAGTGGCTCCGGATGTAGGATTCGAACCTACGACCAATCGGTTAACAGCCGACTACTCTACCGCTGAGCTAATCCGGAATATTTAAAAGTAAAATGTAATTATAGTGAAATTAAAAAACTTTGTCAAGGGTTTTTACACAAAAATGCATTTTTTATGCAAAAAACTAATTTACTCCTTAACAATAACACTTTTTAAATTTCTAAAATAAAACAAATTTACCCCATCTTCATATAAATAATCAAGCTTCATTCCATGTGTTTCTAAAATAGTATTTACAATATAAAGCCCTAATCCAAAACTTGATTTTTGTTTTGATCCTTGAGTAAAAGCTTGAGTATAATATTCTAAAGTATTGTTAAGCTCAGGACCACGATTTTTAAAACAAATATAATCGTCTATAATATCAATTTGCACAAACCCATCTTCAGAATGTTTAATACCATTATCTATCATATTTTTAATCGCTGTAGTAAAAAGTTTAAAATCCACATTTACAAAAAAACTTTCTTCCATAAAAATACGTATATTGCTATCATCTCGCATTGCAATTTCTTTGGCTTCATCTAAAACATCTAAAATATTGTATTTTTTTCTATTTATAAAAGCAGCCCCTGAAGTAATTTGCTCAATAGCAGCAAATTCATTAATTAAAATTTCAAGTCTAGTAAAAACCCCATTTAAGCGCTCTTTATATTTATTATCTTCTATCATTTCTAACGTTAAGAGCCCTTTAGTAATAGGAGTTTTGAGTTCATGCATAATATTTCTTAAAAAAAACTGACGAGATTGGTTTAGCTTTCGAATTTGAACAATGGCTTGATAAAAAGCTTCACTTACTTGTGAAATTTCATCCACCCCAGTGCTTACATCTTCTATATCACTAAGCTTTCCTTGGGCAAATTTATCAATTTGTTTTTTAAGTCTTTTGAGTGGTTTTAATTTTTTAAATATATAAATATAAAGCAATACAAGAATACAAATCATAGCTACAGCTATAGCTTTGATAATAAAATACCTATAGGTTTGATAATCTTGATCCTTATAAAGATAAACCTTTCCATCATAAATAATATTTAAATACACCTGTCTATTATAAGAAATAATCTCGATTAAGCCATTATTAACCTCAACCCTAGCTAAAACATCACCTCTAAAAAGAATTTTACGGACCTGCTTTGCTTCTGTTATCTCATCCATTTTATTATAATTTTTTGTCTGCTCTTCAAATTCTTTTTCGCTGATAACTCCTGCAAAATTTAAGAGCCTTGCATTAGCTATTAAAGAATATTTTGTATTTAATTCTCTAGTATAATTTTGCTGATCGTATTCTATAAGCCACAAAAAACCTAGTATAACACTAACCCCAGCAAAAATAAAAATAAAAGTTATAGTATAAAAAATCGAAGATTTATTCATTGAGTAAGCTTATAACCTATTCCACGTATAGAGTGAATATATTTTGGAGTTTTTGGATCATCTCCCATCTTTTGACGAATTCTACTAATAATAACGTCTATACTTTTATTGCTAGAATCCTCACTAATAGAAGAACAATTATAAACAAGCTCTTCACGACTTACCACTCCACCCTCTTTTTTAATCAAATAGCTTAGAATATCAAATTCAGCATTAGTTAAAGTAAGCTCTTGTCCTTTCATGGTAATAATATGCTTATATTGATCATAAACAAGATCTTTTACACTTTTTGCTATGGCGCTTTTTGTATTTGAAATACGTCTTAAATGACTTTTAATACGTGCTTGTAATTCTTTTGGATTATAAGGTTTTGGTAGATAATCATCTGCTCCAAGCTCTAAAGCATTAACCTTATCTGTAATATCATGTCTTGCACTTGAAATAATAATAGGTGTATCATACTTTTTACGAATCTCTTCACACACTTCGAGCCCATCAAGCCCTGGCAAAGAAAGGTCTAAAATGATAAGCTGATATTCTTTTAATGCAAGCTTAGAAAGACCTATATAAGGCTCATGAGCTATATCAACTTTCATATCAAATTTTTCCAAATATTCAGCTGTAATTTCTGCTAATTCTAAATCGTCTTCTATCATAAGAATATTTGTCATAGTTTTCCTTTATTTTAAACTTAATTTTAATTTTAAACTAAAATTTATAACGAAAGGAAAATCCTTCCGTTATTTTTATTTAAGCACAAGCAAAGTCGCAAAACCATTGCGATATACCCAAACTTTGGTAAATTCTTTTTTATTAACTTGTTTTAAAGCTTGTTCTAAATCTTTTAAATTTTTAATTTCACTTTGTCCAACACCTATGATAATATCACCCTCTTGGAAACCAGATTTTTTTCCCTTGCTCTTTTCTTTAACACTATCAACCAAAACACCATTAACATCTTTTGGAATTTGCAAACGATCCTTAAGTCTTGGATCTAAATTTCTCAAACTCAAACCATCAATCAGATCGCTTTGTACGCCTTTAGGATTTTCTTTTTCACCTTTAAGAGTAAAACTTGCTTGCTTATTTTCTCCATCTCTTTCGTAACTTAATGAAATTTTTTGACCAATCTCTAAAGTTCCTATATAATTTTTAAGATCAATAGGACTTTTTATAATCTTATCATTAACTTTAGTAACTAAATCTCCACGCTTAAGCCCTGCTTCATCAGCACTTGAACCTTTTTGAACATCAGTGATTAAAGCTCCTTCTTGATTTTTGTAAGCTTTTTTAGTATCACCTTGCAAAGCTGAAATAGTCACACCTAAAAATCCTCTATCGATCTTGCCTTTTTCAATAAGTTTTTTAGCTATATCTTTAACCATATTTGAAGGTATAGCAAAACCTATGCCATTATTTCCACCGCCACGAGAAAGAATAGCTGAATTAATACCTACTAAATATCCACGACTATCCACCAAAGCTCCACCTGAATTTCCTGGGTTGATAGAAGCATCTGTTTGTATAAAATTTTCATATTGATTTAAACCTATATTGTCTTTATTTAAAGCAGATATTATCCCACTTGTAACACTAAAACCGACTCCAAAAGGATTTCCAAGTGCAAAAACAACATCTCCTTCCATTAAATCATCAGAATTTGTGAAAGTAATAGCTGAAAGATTATTAGCCTCTATTTTTATAACAGCCAAATCTGTTTTTGGATCTTTACCTATAAGTTTTGCTTTATATTCTGTATCACTTCCTGGTAAATTCACTGTAATCGTATCAGCATCATCTACAACGTGATTATTTGTTACTATATAACCATCTTTTGAAATAATCACCCCTGATCCCAAAGAACTCACTACTTCTTTATCATTTTTTCCTTTTCTTTGAGGAAAATCAAAATCAAAAAATTGTTTAAAATAAGGATCATTAAAAAAATCATCCAAAGGACTTGGACGATTCGCTCTTGTAATAGTTTTTGAGGTAGAAATATTAACCACTGATTTTTTTGCATCTTTAATAGAATCATGATAAGAAAGCACTACATTTCCAGCAGCAGGATTTACACGATTAGCCGTTGTAGTTGATTCGTTAAAATTAATACTTGCGGCAAATAAAGCACTCGCTAAACTTAATGATAAAAAAATCTTTTTCATTTCATTTCCTTTTGTTCTTAAAGATAAATTATCTCGTAAAATATTTTACTGTCTTCATAGTATAAAACCGAAAATTTACAAAATTGTAAATAAAACCTTGAGTGATAAAAATTTATAAAACTTGATTGACTTAGGCTAAAGTTTATGTTATAATT
The DNA here is from genome assembly GCF_001762775.1 of Campylobacter sp. BCW_6464. Classification (NCBI taxonomy): domain Bacteria; kingdom Pseudomonadati; phylum Campylobacterota; class Epsilonproteobacteria; order Campylobacterales; family Campylobacteraceae; genus Campylobacter; species Campylobacter sp. BCW_6464. Next base: position 73,301 of record NZ_MJXM01000080.1, read on the forward strand.
TAATCCTTTATATAATCAAGTAAAAATTTTTAAGGAAATATAACATGAATAGTTTATACGAAACTCTTGGAGTTAGCAAAAACGCTAGTGCAGATGAAATAAAAAAAGCTTACCGTCGCCTAGCTAGAAAATACCATCCTGATATCAACAAAGAAAAAGGTGCGGAAGAAAAATTTAAAGAAATTAATGCTGCTTATGAAATTTTAAGTGACGAAAAAAAACGAGCTCAGTATGACCAATACGGCGATTCTATGTTTGGTGGACAAAGTTTTCATGATTTTTCAAGAAATACTGGTGGGGTAAATTTAGACGATATTTTAAAAGATCTCTTTGGAGGAGGCTTTGGTGGACGCTCAAGAGGGGGTTTTAACGGCTTTTCTTCAAAAGGCTTTAGCAGTGGTTTTGGAGGATTTGGAGGTTTTGAAGAAGAAAATTTAGACAGCAATCTAGAGCTTCACATTCCTTTTGAAAAAGCTGTTAAAGGCGGGGAACATAGTTTTAATTTTCAAGGCGAAACCATTAAATTTAAAATTCCACACGGTATAAAAGAAGGCGAGAAACTAAGAATTCGCTCTAAAGGAAAACAAAGCAGAAATGGAGCTAGAGGCGATTTAATCATTATTGTAAAAATAGAAGAAAGTCCTATTTACACAAGAGAAGATGATGATTTATATCAAAAGGTTGATATTTCTTTAAAAACTGCACTTTTTGGTGGAAAAATAAATATAAAAACACTCAAAGAAGGCAAGGAAGAAGCAACAATTAACATAACACCTAATTCAAAAAATAGCCAAAAAATTCGTTTAAAAGGTTATGGGGTGCAAAATAGAAAAAGTGATATTTATGGGGATATGTATTTGATTTTAAATGTTGTTTTGCCAAATTTAGATGCTCTTGATGAAAAATTTATAGAACTCTTAAAAGAAAAATTACCTTAAAGAAAGGAATAAAATATGGAACACCATTATGATGAACCTGTATATTTAATCAGTGTTGTGGCTAAAGTTTTAAGCATACATCCACAAACCTTAAGGCAATACGAAAGAGAAGGATTGATAGAGCCAAGTAGAACCGATGGCAAAATAAGACTTTATTCTCAAAGGGATATTGACCGTATTAAACTTATATTGCGTTTAACAAGAGACATGGGAATCAATCTTGCTGGAGTAGATGTTATCTTAAAATTAAAAAACCAACTTCACGAATTTGAAAATTTAATTGATGAACTACGCTTAGAATTAAGTAAACAACAAGATAAAGAAGCGGCTAGTAAAGCCGTTGTCAAGCATAAAAATAGCTTTGACTTGATTTTTTATGAGAAAAAATAAAAAATAATGGATAATTTTTTAGAAATTTTTTTAATCACCGTTGCTATAGCTATAGTTTTAAATGTCATATTTAAAAAATTTGAAATTCCAACTATCATTGGATATATAGCTGCCGGAGAAATCATTTCTGAAATTTATCATTTAAGTGGCAAAGGCGAAATCACCCATATAGCCGAATTTGGTATAGTGTTTTTAATGTTTACCATAGGGCTTGAATTTTCTTTTAAGCATTTAATGGCAATGAAACAAGAAGTTTTTTTAAACGGCTCTTTGCAGATGCTTACTTGTGGCTTTGTTTTTATGCTACTTGCTATAGGAATTTTGGGACTTGGAGATAAAAGCGCTACCATAGCAGGCTTTGCACTAGCACTTTCTTCAACCGCAGTGGTGCTTAAAATTTTAAATGATAATGGTGATATAAATGAGCAATATGGTAGAAAAGCATTGGGAATTTTGCTTTTTCAAGATATAGCCGTTATTCCTTTGCTTTTGCTTGTAGATATTTTTTCATCCAACAATCAAAACATAGAAAAACTCCTTTTTACCACTTTAATTTCAGCACTTATTTTAATCACTTTATTATTTTTCATAGGTAAATATCTAGTGGATAGAATTTTTAGACTCATTATCCACACTTCTTCTCAAGAAATTTTTATTAGTACTGTTTTATTTATGGTTATTGGAGCAAGTTTTTTAGCAAATTATTTTGGATTTTCTTATTCTTTGGGTGCTTTTATAGCAGGTGCTTTGATAGCAGAAACAAAATATAAACACAAAATAGAAGCGGACTTAATCCCATTTAGAGATTTGCTTTTAGGGCTTTTTTTCATAACTGTAGGCATGCAAATTCAACTTGATGTAGTGGCGCAAAATTGGTTTTTAATCATAGTTTTAACCCTTCTTGTAATGGCTTTAAAATTTGGCATAGTTTTTGGCTTTTTGTTTCTTTACACCAAAAAAAGAGTAGCGCTTAAAACAGCTTTTGCCATAGCGCAAATTGGCGAATTTGCCCTAGCAATTTTTTCTCTTTTGCAAGCAAAAAACATGCTTGATATCAAAACTTCACAAATTTTAATTGTTGTTTCTATTTTAACCATGATTATCACGCCTTTTATTTTAAACAATATAAGAAAAATTACCAATGTTGTAGAAGATATAGCACTTAATACCAACACTGTGCAAAATATTGACAGCAATATCAAGCTTAAAAATCATCTTGTTGTTTTTGGCTACGGACGTTTAGGTCAAGAAGTTGTACAAAAAATCAAAAACACAGGCGTACCTTACCTTGTTTTAGAAAGTGATTTAAATTTAGTAGAACTTGGAGTTAGTCGGGGTGAAAATGTCGTTTTTGCCAATGCTGCTCAAGAAGAAACCTTAAAAATTGCCAATATAGAAGAATGTGCAGTAGCTATTATCACAGTTACAAATGAAGCTAAACTTGAAATTTTATGTCAAGTGCTAGCTAATTATCCAAAACCTATAGATACTATCATTCATGTAAATGGAACTTTGAAAAAGATGCTTTTTTCTAGCATAGATGAAAATATACGCATCATTCGCTCTGAAAAAGTAATCGCTAGAAATTTAGTTCAAGAAGCACTAGAATGCCGCATTCATAAAAATACCTAAGGAAGAATTTTGACAAAAAACGAAGAAAAAGCCTTACGCGTAAAATACCTAAGAAATCTTGAAAAATTTTTCAATGGCGCTATATCTGCACTTAAAAAAGAAGATTTTGATAAAACTAAATTTGAAGAAAGAATGTTAAAAAATGCTAAATTTTTTGAAAAAAATCCCACGGTAAATCTTAACTCAACCTATGCAAAAAATCTTGAATTTTTTGTCAATGCTTGTTTAGATTTTTCCAAAGAAAAAAGCGAACTTTTAAATCTTGCCAATGCTTTAGATAAGCAAAAAAAACAAGGTGAGAAAAAAGAAAAACATAAAAATTATTTAAAGGATTATTATGATTAATGTATTTTTTGATATGGATGGAACTTTAATCGATAGCGCAAATGCCATTTCTTGTGCAGTCAATGAAATAAGACAGGATTTAAACCTAGCCCCACTTTCAAGAGAAATCATTATGCAAACCATCAATACTCCTAATATTGACTGGGCAAAAGAACTTTATAATATAGAAAATTTCCATCATTCTAGCTTTAAAGAAGGCTATGAAAAATATTTTGTCAAACACTATGAACAAAGCGTGGTGCTTTTTGAAGGAGTGAAGGAACTTTTAGAATTTTTAAAAAGCAAAAATTGTTTTTTAGCTATTGCCACTAACGCCCCTCAAAGCTCACTTTCAAGCATACTTAAAAAACACGATATCATTCCTTATTTTGATAAAATTTTAGGCATAAGTTTAGGCATAGAACCCAAACCTCATCCTATGATGCTAGAGCTTTTAAAAAGCGAGGCTCCACATAAAACAAGCGTTTTTATAGGAGATAGTCAAAAAGATAAAGAATGTGCTAAAAATGCCAATTTGCCTTATTTTCATGCCAAATGGTATCAAAAAGATTTAAAAGAAAATGAATTTAGCAACGCTAGTGAACTTAAAGGCTTTTTGCAAAAGTATTTATAAGTTTTTTAATGAAATTTTAGTTAAAATTAGAAACAAATTTTAAAAAGAGTAAATTATGAGTGAATTATTAATAGAAATTGGCACAGAAGAATTACCTGCTATTCCTTTGTTAAAAGAATTAGCTAATATAGAAAAAAAATGGAAAAATGTTTTAGAAGAATATCGCTTGGTAAGTGATTTTAAATTTTATTATACTCCGCGTCGTTTAGTTTTTTTTCATGAAAATTTTGCAGACAAACAAGAAGATAGTTTTGCTGAATTTATAGGAGCACCTAAAAATGTTGCTTATAAAGATGGAGTTTTAACTCCTGCGGGACAAAGCTTCCTGCAAAAAGCAGGGATCAGTGAAAATGAACTCGCTTTTAAAGAAATCAAAGGTAAGGAAGTTTTATATCATCAAAAAGCTATCAAAGGTTTACAAAGTCAAGAAATTTTAGGAGAAATGGTAGAAAAATTTCTAAAAAGTCTTAGTTTTGGCAAAAGTATGCGTTGGGGTGCAAATTCTTTTGAATTCATTCGTGCGATCCGTTCTATAGCTTGCATTTTAAATGATGAACTTGTTGATTTTCAAAGTTATGGGGTAAAAAGTGCTAAAAAAACTTTCATTCACAGAAGTGTAAGTTATGATTTGAAAGATTTTAACAATGCAAAAGAATATTTTGAACTACTAGAAAAAAACTATATCATCCTTGATCCAATCAAAAGAAAAGAAAAAATACTTGAACAATTTAAACTCATAGAAAGTCAAAAAAATATACAAATTGGAGAAGATGAGGAGCTTTTAGCTGAAGTAGTTGCTATCACAGAATATCCTAATGCACTTTTAGGAAGCTTTGAAGAAGAATTTTTAGAAATTCCTAGCGAAGTCATCATCACTTCAATGAGAGAAAATCAACGCTATTTTGCGGTTTTTAACGACAAAGGCTTAAGTAATCATTTTATAGTAGTAAGCAATGCAGTATGTAAGGATTATTCAAAAATCATACATGGAAATGAAAGAGTTTTGCGTGCAAGACTTAGCGATGCAATGTTTTTTTATCAAAATGATTTACAAAATGGTTTGCAACCTGAAAAACTTGCCAAAATGACTTATCTTGAAGGTTTAGGCACAATGCAAGATAAAAGTTTAAGAGAGATTAAAATTGCTGAAATTTTATGTCAAATGCTTCATAATGATAAAATCGAAAATATCAGCACAGCACTAAAATACGCCAAAGCAGACTTAGCCACACAAATGGTTTATGAATTTACTGATTTGCAAGGCATTATGGGAAGTTATTATACGCAAAAAATGGGATTAGATTATGAAATTTGCTTAGCCATCAAAGAACAATATCTTCCTAATTCTGAACAAGCTCCACTTCCAAGCACAGAATTTTCAAGCATAGTAGCCCTTGCAAACAAGCTTGATACCCTTATAGGACTTTTTAGCATAGGAAAAATTCCAAGCGGAACAAAGGATCCTTATGCCTTAAGAAGAGCAGCCAATGGGATCATTAAAATCGCTCTAAATTTAAATAAAGAATTTGATATCCAAATTTTATTAGAAAAACTTTCAAGTCATTATAAAAGCTTTGATATGCAAATTTTAAAAGATTTTATTTTTGAAAGACTTTATACTTTTTATACAGTCAATGCTTCTTTTGTAAAAGCAGTTTTAAGCTCACAAAATACAGATCTTATCCATATCAATCAAAGCGTAAATGCTCTTATAAAACTTAGCAAAAAAGACAATTTTAATGAAAATTTTGTAACCTTTAAAAGACTAGCCAATATCGCCACTAAAAATCCTCATAAAGTTGATGAAAGTCTTTTTGTTCAAGAAGCAGAAAGCAAACTTTACAAAGCTTTTCAAGAAAAAACTAAAGCCAACTCTTTACAAGAAAAACTTGAAAATCTTTTTACACTTAAGCCTTTTATTGATGAGTTTTTTAATCAAGTGATGATTAATGCTGAAGATGAAAAACTTAAAAATAATCGCCAAGCTTTGGTTTGTGAAATTTATGCGGAGTTTTTAAAAATCGCCGATCTTAAAGAGTTAAGCCTATGAAAGCCTTATGGCTTTTTTTAAGCTTTACTCTTTGGCTTTTTGGAGCTCAAAATTTAGAACTCATCAAAGGTCAAGCTTTATTTTTGGAACTAGATAAGAAAGATTTTTTATCTTTGAAAAATAATGATAAAAATATTCCCACCTTTGCACATCCTAAAAATCAAGAAAAAATTCTAGCTATTTTTTCCTTACCTTACAAAAATCCCCCGAAAAATACAAAACTTATCGCATTTTATAAAAATAAAAAAGAAGAAATTTTCATAAAAACTTTAGAAGGTAATTATAAAAGTGAAAAATTGCAAGTTGAAAACAAAAAGATTTTTCCGCCAAAAACCGTACAAGAACGCATCGCTAAAGAATTAAAAGAAGCCAATGCGATTTATAGCTCTTATACTCCAAAAGCTTTATTTAACGGTGCTTTTAATATACCTTTAAAATCTTTTATCACAAGTGATTTTGGCAAAGCAAGAACTTTTAATGAAAAAGTAGCAAGTTATCACAGTGGAACAGACTTTAGAGCTGCCACAGGAACACCTATTTATGCAGCCAATTCAGGCATAGTAAAAATTGCAAAAGATCGTTATTTTGCAGGAAATTCAGTAGTCATTGATCATGGTTTTGGAATTTATTCACAATACTATCATCTTTCTAAAATCGATGTTAAAGTAGGACAAAAGATAAAAAAAGGTGAGCTTATAGGACTTAGCGGGGCTACAGGTAGGGTAAGTGGACCGCATTTGCATTTTGGAATTTTAGCTGGAGGCAAACAAGTCGATCCTTTGGATTTTGTCTCCAAATTTAATGCTATTTTTCAATGAAATTTAGTGACTTTTTCCATGCTTGGCTCCATAAGAGCTATTATAAAAATGCTGTAAGTATAGGAAAAAACGGAGATTTTTTTACTGCTGTGAGCGTAGGAAATCTTTTTGGCACACTTTTAGCCAAGCATTTTTTAAATTTAATAGATAAAAAAATTTTACAACCCCCTTTAGAACTTGTAGAAATAGGCGCTAATGAAGGCTATTTAAGTCGTGATTTTTTAGCCGCTTTGCTTGAATTAAGACCTGAAATTTTTTCTCAAATTTCTTTTTTCATCATAGAACCGCATGAAAAATTAAAAAATTTACAGAAAAAGACCTTAGAAGGAGTGGAATTTACTCACAAAAATAGCCTTAAAGAATGCCATTTTAAGAACGCTTTTTTCTTTTGCAATGAACTTTTTGATAGTTTTACTTGCGAACTTATAAATCATGATAAAATGGCATTTGTAGAAAATTTTAAACTTATTTTTAAAAATATGGATGAAAATTTAATCACAAAATGCAAAGCTTTAAATTTTACAAAAGGCGAACTCAGCTTAGAACTTGAAAATTTTTTTAAAGATTTAGATCAAGCTTGCGATAGATTTGTATTTGCAGGATTTGACTATGGAACTTTTAATATACAAAATTTTAGCTTAAGAATCTATCAAAAGCACGAAGTTTTTAGCCCTTTTGAAGTATCTTTAAAAGATTTTTTCGGCAAAAGCGATCTAACTTATAATGTTAATTTTACCCATCTTCAAAAACTCATCAAAGCATATGATTTTAAACCTTTAAATTTTAAAAAACAAAGTCTTGCTTTAATGGATTTTGGTTTTGAAGATTTATTAGAGTACACAAAAAATAAAAACATTAAAACTTACGAAAGTTTTTTATCTCAAGCTAAAATTTTATTTTTTAATTTTGATGAAAAATTTCATTTTTTCGAATTCCAAAAAAATTGAAATTTGATATTTTTCATACTCGCCAAACAAACTCCCTCCCTTAAACCCTCATCAATGACTAGAAGTTTATGTTTATCAAACAAAGCATAAAACAGCAAACAACCTGCACTCAAATAATTTTTTCTCATCATGCCTACTTCTTTTATGGCCTTTTTTTCTTCCATATGAAAAAGTTTAATAGCATAATTTAAAAAATCCTTATGGCAAAGTTTTTTACCATTTACTCTACTTGCTTCATACTTTTCATAGCTTATATTTTGTTTTAATGCACCAAGTGTAGTAGGAACTCCGGAATTTAAAACCACCGTTTTAACCCCTAAAGAACGAAGTTCCTTTTTAATCATAACCACCTCATCAAAAGCCCTAAAAGCTAGATGCTTTAAATAGGGATTTGCAATTAAAAAATGAATTTTAAGTTTTTTATCTTTAATATTGATGATAAATTTAGGATATTTTTTTATCAATTTTTTATAAGAAATACAAGATTTACAATAAGAATAGCGATTTTTTTCATAAAAACTAATAATACCAAAATCAAAACTTTTAAAACTTTTTCTAAAAGAAAGCTCACAAGAAGCCCCTCCTAAATCACAATACGCAAACTCTCCCCAAATTTTAAGCCTTCTTAAACCTGATTGCATGCCTAAAACACTGATCTTAGCTTCACTTTTAGCATCTATAAGCTTAAAATCAATCCCAAATTCTTCTTTTAAATAGGCAAAAATTTCATTTGTATTGCTTGCTTTTCTAAAAGCTGCAGTCGCCACAGCTCTTGCTTTGCTTAAATCTTGCTCTTTAGCTAAAATACTCAAAGCATTTTTTAATCTTTGTATGGCTTCTTTAGAAATTTCTCCACTTTGATTTAAATTTTTCGCTGCTCCAATAACAAATTCATATTCTTTTAATTTATTTAATTTTTCATCCATTTGCACTGCTCTTAAAGTATTTGAACCAAGATCTATACCTAACATGACTTTCCTTGTTTGATTTTATAGTATAATAGCAAAAAAGTTCTAAAGGAAAAATATGCTTTTAGGTGTAAATATCGATCATATCGCAGTGTTAAGACAAGCTAGAATGGTAAATGATCCTGATCTTTTAGAGGCTGCTTTTATAGCAGCTAAACACGGAGATCAAATCACTTTGCATGTAAGAGAAGATCGCCGTCATGCTCAGGATTTTGACTTGGAAAATATCATAAAATTTTGCAAAAGCCCTATCAATTTAGAATGTGCTTTAAATGATGAAATTTTAAATTTAGCTCTTAAACTCAAACCCCACCGCGTTACTTTAGTACCTGAAAAAAGAGAAGAGCTTACTACAGAAGGGGGACTTTGTTTAAATCATGCTAAATTAAAACAAAGCATAGAAAAACTTCAAAGTGCAAACATTGAAGTTTCACTTTTTATTAATCCTAGTTTAGAAGATATAGAAAAATCAAAAATTTTAAAAGCCCAATTCATAGAGCTTCATACAGGACATTATGCGAATTTACACAACGCACTTTTTAGCAATATCTCTCATACTGCTTTTGCCTTAAAAGAACTTGGTCAAGATAAAAAAACCCTGCAAGCTCAATTTGAAAAAGAATTGCAAAATTTAAAACTCTGTGCTAAAAAGGGCGTAGAACTTGGCTTAAAAGTAGCCGGAGGACATGGTTTAAATTACAAAAATGTAAAACCCGTAGTAAAAATTAAAGAAATTTGCGAGCTAAATATAGGACAAAGCATTGTAGCAAGATCTGTATTTACAGGACTTCAAAACGCTATTTTAGAAATGAAAGAACTTATTAAAAGATGAAAAAACTAGCCATTAGCATAGGCGATATAAACGGCATAGGACTTGAAATTTTAGTGCGTTCTCATGAAGAACTAAGCAAAATCTGCACACCTTTTTATTTTATCCACGAAAGCTTGCTTGATAAAGCTTTAAAACTTTTAAATTTAAAACCTTTTAATGTAAAAATCGTAGCTTTTAAAGATGACAAAGACTATGAGTTTAATTTTATAAAAAAAGAAAATTCTCTTGAAATTTACTCTTTTTGCCTTCCTTTAGGCTTTAAAGTAGATGAAAATTTTGAAATCAAAGCCGGAGAAATAGATGCAAAAAGTGGACTTTATGGTTTTTTAAGCTTTAAGGCGGCAAGTTATTTTGTCTATGAAAAACACGCCCATGCCTTGCTTACTCTACCTATACACAAAAAAGCTTGGGAAGACGCAGGACTTAAATACAAAGGACATACCGATGCTTTAAGGGATTTTTTTAAAAAAAATGCCATTATGATGCTAGGTTGTAAAGAGCTGTTTGTAGGACTTTTTAGCGAACATGTACCTTTAGCTAAGGTGAGTAAAAAAATCACTTTTAAAAATTTAAGCATCTTTTTAAAAGATTTTTACAAAGAAACGCATTTTAAAAAAATAGGACTTTTAGGTTTTAATCCTCACGCTGGAGATTATGGAGTCATAGGCGGAGAAGAAGAAAAGATCATGGAAAAAGCTATAGCCTTTGTTAATGCCTTTTTACACTCTAAAAAAGATGAAAAATTTTTCAAAAAAGCCTTAAAAGATGAAAATTTACAAAAAGAATTGCTTTTAAGTTTTAAAGACAAGGGTGTTTATCTACCCTATCCTTTAGTAGCTGACACAGCTTTTACCAAGGCTGGTTTAAAAAACTGCAATCGTTTAGTGGCTATGTATCACGATCTTGCCCTTGCTCCTTTAAAGGCCTTGTATTTTGATAAAAGCATCAATGTGAGTTTAAATTTACCCATCATACGCGTTAGCGTTGATCATGGCACGGCCTTTGATAAAGCCTATAAAAATGCTAAAATCAACACTAAAAGTTATTTTGAAGCGGCTAAATTCGCAATTAATTTAAACCCTAAAGCTTAAATTTAGCCCTAGAATCAATCAAATCTTCTTTAGCCAAGCTGTCTATAAAATCTTGCAAATCTTTATTGGTATTTAAACTTTGAGTGAGTAAATTTTCATATTTATCAACTTTATTTTTAAAAATTTGCTTAAAACTTCTTTGATCTTTTTATCTTTATTTGCTCTTTGCATAAGCTCTAATAAAGCCTTAATATAAGCTTCTTGCATCCAATCACTTGCATTAAGTAAAAGTAAAATAGGATTTTCCCCTGCTTTTGTATTTTGCATATTTTTTATACAAATTTTTCTTTCTTTAATCATCTTTTTTGAAATAGCTTTAAAATCTTTTTTCGTCTTTTTATCTGCTTTTTTTGAAATATTTTGATACAAACTACTATAGATGTTATCTACTAAAGCAAGTTTTTTATTCTCAAATTCATTACGCACACCAATTTCATTACATATCATAAGCTCATCATCACTTTTACCATCATCTTTGATTTTAGAGCAATCAAAACTAGGTTTTACTTCATCTTTATAAATAAGCTCATCAAAACTCAAAGCCCCTAAACTCACCAAACTTAAACCAAGCAATAAAATAATTTTTTTCATTATTTACCTTTAAAAATTTTTATTTTATTATAATGCGTTTTTATTTTTTATAAGGAACTTAAAATGCAAAATTACAAAAAAGCTCTTTTTGCACTAGCTCTTAGTGCTTTTTGTATGGGGGTAACCGAATTTGTTATGGCAGGAGTTTTGGTTGATGTTGAAACGTATTTTAGCGTAGATGCAAAAACCGCAGGATATCTTACAACCTTATATGCTATAGGTGTTGTTATAGGCGCTCCTCTTATTACCATACCTTTAAGTCGTTTTCATAGACATACACAACTTTTAATCAATCTTGGAATTTTTGCTCTAGCAAATTTCATTATCTTTTTTAGCCAAAATTTCCATCTTACAGCATTTGCACGTTTTATAGCAGGAACACAACATGGAGTATTTTTTGTCATTGCTACCTTAGCTGTAAGTGCTATAACTCCAGATGATAAAAAATCAAGCGCTCTGGCTATAATGGTCACAGGACTTACTGTAGCCTTGGTTACTGGAGTGCCGCTTGGAACTTTCATAGGGCATTATTTTGGCTTTAAATTTATCTTTTTACTTATTTTTATCATTACAAGCTTAGCATTTTTTGGAGTATGGCATATGATGCCCAAAAATTTACATCCTAGCCCAACAAGTCTTAAAAATTTAATCCCTGCTTTTTCACATCAAAATTTGTTAAAAACTTATACTATAACCATTTGTAGTTGTGGGGCTCAATTTGTTCTTTATACTTATTTGCAAAAATTACTTGTAGAAATAAGCGGTTTTAGAGTCCAAGATACAGCTTACATCTTGCTTTTATATGGAATTTGCGCAATTTGTGGGAATTTATGGGGCGGAAAAATAGTAGATAAAAAAGGTGCTATTTTTTCTTTACGTCTTATTTTAAGCATACAAGTTCTAGTATTTTTAAGCGTATTTCTCACCATGCATTCTAAAATTTTAATCATTTTTAGCGTAGCCTTGATAGGATTTTTTGCCTTTTCAACCATACCTGCGTTAAAAATGCTTAGCATTGCTAAAGCTAAACGCCATACTTATAAAGTCATAGATAGTACAGTAAGTGTGAATGAAGCAGCTTTTAATGTAGGCATAGCCTTAGCAAGTTTTTTAGGTGGGATTGTTTTAGCAGGATTGGGTATAGAATTTAATGCTTTATTTTCGGCACTTTTTGTAAGCCCTGCTTTGATTTTTGCCTTACTTTTTGCCAAAGATAAATTAAATTATAAAAAATTTCAAAGAAAAAGTTTAAAAAAGATATAAATTGGAATAAAAATTGCTTGTTTGTTTAATGTAAAGTTAAATAAAGGAGGAGAAAATGGTAGTAGATATCACTCAAAAAACATCAAATGCTATCTTTAGCACCACAACTAAAGTTAAAGAGAAAAATACTTCGGCAGATGAATTTCAAGCCACATTAAATGAAGTAAAAAACAAAGAAGAAAAGGAAGAGAAAAAAACAAACTCAAGCAAATTTACTAATGAAGACATTGATCTTGGTGCTGTTAGAGAAGATTTTAGATCTTATGCTTGGCAAAAAATGAGAGAAGATCAATACAAAAAAAATGAGGAGACTTTGCTAAATAAGCTTTTTGCTACAATTGACGCAGGAAATGCCACAAACAATACAAAGGCTTAATATACAAATCAAAACTCAAACTACACAAACGAGAATTCCAATAATTCTCGTAAATTTTCTAATAACTCCAGATAAAATGAAAAAATTTATTATTTCCTCCATATGAAGAAAATATAGAAAAATTGACCAATTTAATTTATCAATTTCTGTTATAATTTTGCCAAAAACAAAGGAAAATAATGATTTTTATTGATGCTTGCTTTAAAAAACCTACACCCTATACCCCTATTTGGATGATGCGTCAAGCAGGAAGATATTTGCCAGAATATATGGAAGTAAGAAAACAAGCGGGCGATTTTCTCTCTTTGTGTAAAGACTATAAAAAAGCTTCTGAAGTTTCTTTACAGCCTATTGATATTTTAGATGTAGATGCAGCAATCATTTTTTCAGATATCTTAGTTGTTCCTCTCGAAATGGGCATGAATTTACGCTTTGAAAAAGGAGAAGGGCCTATTTTTGATAATCCTATTTCAACCCTAGAAGACTTAGAAAAACTTGACGATCAAAATGCGCATAAAAAATTAAATTATGTCTATGATGCCTTAAAGCTTACTAGAGAAAAATTATCTCAAAACAAGGCTTTAATAGGATTTTGCGGAAGCCCTTGGACTATAGCTACCTATATGATAGAAGGAAGTGGAAGTAAAAATTATGCAAAGTGTAAAAAAATGCTTTATCAAAACCCAGAACTTTTACATAAAATTCTAAACAAACTAACTCAAGTTTTAAAACTTTATTTAGAAGAGCAAATTAAAGCAGGTGCTAATGCTATACAAATTTTTGATAGCTGGGCAAGTGCTTTAGAATACGATAAGTTTTTTGAATTCTCTTTTAATTATATGCTTGAAATTTCAAATTTTATTAAAAGCAAATACTCAAATATACCTGTAATTTTATTCCCTAAAGGCATTAGCGGTTATTTGGATAGAATCGATGGTAATTTTGATGTTTTTGGGGTTGATTGGAGCACTCCGCTTGATTTAGCACGTGATAAACTATCACACAAATACACTCTTCAAGGCAACATGGAGCCTTGCAGACTTTATGATAAAAATGCCATCAAAGAAGGAGTGGAAAAAATACTAAAAACCATGCAAAATAAAGCTCATATTTTCAACTTAGGACATGGGATCTTGCCTGATATTCCTGTTGAAAATGCAAAATATTTTATCAAGCTTGTACAAGAAAGTTCAGCTAAATGAAAATACTCTTTGGTCCTGTTAGCTCAAGGCGTTTTGGAAGATCTTTGGGTATAGATTTAAGCCCTAGTAAAAAACAATGCAATTTTGATTGTGTTTATTGTGAGCTTGATCCAAAAAAAGCCCAAGAAAAACAGGATGAAATTATCAGCATAGATAAAATTATCTCCGAAGTTAAAGTTGTGCTTGAAAAAAATGTTGAATTTGATTTTCTTACCCTTACTGCCAACGGAGAGCCTAGTCTTTATCCTTATTTAAATGAGCTTATTTTATCTTTACGCAGCATTGCTAAAGATAAAAAATTGCTTATTTTAAGCAATGGCACAGCTGTATTAGATGAAGGCAAATTTAATGCTTTACTAAAACTAGATATGGTCAAATTTAGCCTAGATAGTGCAGTTGCTAAAACTTTTTATCGTATTGATAGAGCTTTAAAAAACATTGACTTAGAAAAAATGATAGAAAAAATGGCAGATTTTAGAGCTAGGTTTAATGGAGATTTGATTATGGAAATTCTAGTTGTTAAAGATCTTAATGACAACGAAGAAGAATTTAAAGCGCTCAATCAAGCTTTAAAAAAAATCATACCTTTAAGAGTTGATCTAAGTACCATAGATAGACCTCCTGCTTATGCCGTTAAAAAAGTAAGCGAAGAAAAACTTTTAGAACTTTCCAAACTTATAGATTCTACTCCTGTACTCTTAGCCAAAAGGCATTATGAAGGTGAAAAACTAAGCTTCAATGAAGAAGAATTATTAAAAATACTTCATTTACGCTCACAAAGCGAAATAGACATAGAAGCGAAATTTGATGAACAATCCAAAACTCTCTTAAATCAACTTATCAAAGAAAAAAAGGTAAAAATTCTCGATTTAGCTGGAGTTAAATTTTATAAAGTTTAGACCTTTGGTAAATACTTTCTAAGTAAAGTTATAAGATCATTTCTACTTACATCACTTAAAACTTCACTCACACAATCAAAATCCCTAACTTTTTCCTTTGAAAAAAAGATGATATGGCTTTGTGGATGCTGTTTTTTATAAGCACTTAGCAAATTTCTCATTTGCTCAAGATCAAATTTAATTAATTCATAATCAAGCAAAATCAAACGATAAGTCTCCTTGCTTAATTCTTGTTTTAATTGACTAAAAGAATTTATACATATATTTTTATCGCATTGTTTTTCTATTATATTAAAAAATAAGGTTGCATCAAAATCATTTTGTTTAAAAAGCAATACATTATTTTGATAAGGGGTTTTAAATTTTAAAGTGCAAACCTTATCAAGCTTGTTTTGCAAAATATTTTCAAGATCTTTTTTTTCAAAAGGTAAAGTTAAAAAATACTCATAATGTGTATTTTTATGGCGACCCATCACTATAAAATCATAGTTTTTCTTTACATTTTCATTTAAAATTTTATCCTTGATAAAAATCAAATGAAAGTCATTAACATCAAAACTTAAATTTTTAAAACAAGTGCTTTCTATGCCAAAATACGAAAGTAAATTTGCAAGTAAAAAATTCTCAAGCTTATCATTATTAACTATAGCCACACTTGCTTCAAACTGCAAAACCTTTCCGTGAGATGTCCCTATAATGCTTTTATGATGCTCTAAAGCCTCATTTAATTCTAATCTAATTTGATCTTTTTGAGAATTTAAGGCATTTAAAATCAAAGAATTAATTTCTTTATTATACCCTTCATTTAAGCAACGCATTGCATTGGATATATTTCCAAGCTGATATAAATTTTCCTCCAATAAATGCAAACATCTATCTTTTTCATGGGATATTTTAGTTAAATTTTGACCCGTAGTTTCAAATTTTTCCTTTAACAAATCAAGCGCACTATCAACATCAATCTTTTTTTGAAAATTTAAAAAATCATTTTGCATGCAAAAAATTTTTTGATATATTTTGTTTATATTTCTATTTTGTCTAAAAGCAAAAATAAAAAGTGTTAAAGATAAAACAAAAATGCTAGAAAACATACCTATTTTCAGTTGTTCAGCAACACTATCAAGCTTTAAGATATCAATACTTAAATACGCTAAAATTAGATTAAAAATAAAAATTATCCCTGCTAATATCAAATCAATTTTCCTTTATCTTTTGTGCCGCTTTCTTGCCTACAAGCATTGCAAGATCTTTAAAATCAGCCTTATATATAGATTCAAAATTTCCATAATACGCTAAAAGTTTTTGTATAACCCCTGAACTAAGTCCTAAATTTACAAGCTTAGAACTTTTCAAGTCCTGTTTTTTCTTAGTATTTTGATGAAAGCTGATAGCAAAACGGTGCGCTTCATCTCTTAATTTCTGTAAGAATTGTAGTTTTTTATCGTTAATACTTAAGCTAAATTCTCCTTTTAAGGAATGAATTTTATCTCTAGCACCTCCTTTAGCCCTATGTGCTTTTGCATCGATTTTTTCTTTTGAAATAGCTAAAATATCGACATTTGCCCCACTACTTACAATAATTTCTTTAGCCAAATCAAGCAAAGCCTTTCCTCCATCTATAAGCCATAAGTCAGGGGGTGGATTTTTATCAAAGTCCAAAGCCCTACGCATTAAAACTTCACGCATTTGATCATAATCATTTTTATGTTTTAAATGAAATTTGCGATATTTTGACTTATCCCAAGAATTTGCACTATAATTTACCATAGCTCCAACATTTGCCACGCCTTGCAAATGAGAATTATCAAAAATTTCTATATCATTTGGTAAATTTTCAAGCTCAAAATAAGACTTTAATTCTTTTTGTATAGTAAAACCATGATTTTTTTGCTCTTTTTCTATATTTAAAAGTGCATTTTGAAAAGCCAAATCACAAATTCTTCTTTTTTCTCCTATTTTAGGGATTTTAATACTGATTTTTTTATCAAATCTTTGGCTTAAAATTTCTTCCAAAAGCACTCTATCTTCAAATTCTTCATAAACATAAATAACATTTGCAAGCAAAGGAATGTCCATACTAAAATTTTCTAAAATCAATTGCTTATAAATTTCATTTTTATCCCATTGTATATCATTTTTTATAGGAGTAAACTTAGAATTTGCACTGATAATTTTTCCATTTTGCGCTACAAAACGCAAGGTTGAAAGCATAGAATCTTCAAAAGCTAAAGCAAACACTTCAAAATCTTCTAATTTTGCAATATCTATTTCAACTCTAACTTCCAAATCTTTAATCGTTGCAATCTGATCCCTTACTTTAGCTGCTTCTTCGTAATTTTCATTCTGTGCTAAAACAAGCATTTGTTTTTCTAAGTTTTTGAGTAAAACGCTAGGATTTAAAAGTGCGTGCATAGCCTCATCTAAAATTTCAAGGTATTTTTCCCTGCTGATGCGTTTATCGCAAGGCGCAAGACAACGAGAAATTTGATAAAAAATACAAGGGGATTTACAACTTGCTTTTTGCTTTAAAGGATAATATAAATAAAGCGCATCTAAAAGCTCTCTAGCGCCTTTAAAAAAAGGACCAAAATATTTGATTTTGCTTTTTTTTACCAATTTTCTAGTGATCTCAAAGCGTGGGAATTCTTCTTCAAAATCCACATAAATATAAGGATAAGTTTTATCATCTCTTAGTAAAATATTATATTTTGGATGCAGTTGTTTGATAAAAGAATTTTCTAAAATCAAAGCATCAGCCTCTGAATTAGTAGAGATAAATTCCAAATGCACTGTTTCTTCAATCATTTTTTGAATTCTTAAAGAATTTCTTGGACTTGCATGTAAATTTGGAGCAAAAGCAAAATAAGATTTGACACGATTTTTAAGATTTTTAGCCTTACCTACATATAAAAGCTTTCCTTCTTGATTGAAGTATTGATAAACTCCAGCACTATTGGGAAGAGTTTTTAGCTCATTTTCTAAATTCTCTTTAGTCAAGATTAGAACCTTTTTTTATAAGTTCTCTTAAATCTTCAAATTTCTTAAATAATTTTTCATCTTTAAAGCAATTTTTAAATTCACCCTTAGAAAGCTCCAAATAAGAATTTTTAGAGAGTTTTTCATCATTTTTGTTTTTATTTACTGCATAAGTGTATTTTTGGGGAAAAATTTTTATATCTTTTATATCAACAAATCCGCTTAAAGGATATTTTTGCCCATATGCTTTTATGAGAAATTTAATATAAATTTTGCTATCATCATGATTTAATTCTTGATAAGCTGCTGGATGTAAGGTTATTATATTTAAAATATGATTTTTTACATAAATTTTAGCAATCAAACGTTGCTTGGCAAGCGGAAAAGAACTTAAAAAATCTTTGCAAAAAAATAAGGTTTTTAAAGGCTTATAATGAGGTTTATCCATCAATTCATTAATAACAGCACTAGCGTTTTTAGTCATCTTAATATTATTTCTTTTTCTCATAAGATGATTTTAGCATTTCTTTTCTTAATTTTCTTCTGTGCTTGCGGATATAAAGGCAACCCTCAATACACAAGCTATGAACAAAATGGTTCGGTAAAAACCATTAAAAAATACGAACAATTACATAGGTGGTAAATAATGAAAAAAGCAGATATTTTAGTTTTAGACTTTGGCTCTCAATACACTCAGCTTATAGCAAGACGCTTAAGGGAACAAGGAGTTTATGCAGAAATTTTACCTTTTAATGTAAGCTTAGCTGATATTAAGGCGAAAGAACCAAAAGGTATTATTTTAAGCGGAGGTCCAGCAAGCGTATATGCAACTGATGCGTATTTTTGCGATAAAGGCATATTTAACTTGGGTTTACCTGTTCTTGGAATTTGTTATGGTATGCAGCTTATGGCACATCATTACAAAGCTACAGTTGCACCTGCAGGACATAAAGAATACGGTAAAGCAAACATAGAAGTTAAAAAAGATAGTGCTTTATTTAAAAATCTTCCAAAAAAACAAACCGTTTGGATGAGTCATTCTGATAAAGTAGAAAATTTACCTCAAGGTTTTGAAGTTTTAGCCACAAGTGAAAATAGTCCTTTTTGTGTTTTTGGCAACGAAGATAAGAAATTTTTTGCTCTGCAATTTCACCCAGAAGTACAACACAGTGAATTTGGCAAAAATATCTTAAAAAATTTTGCTAAATACGCTTGTAATTGTGAAAGCGTTTGGAATATGGGTTCTTTTGCAAAAACTCAAGCGGAAAAAATCCGTGAAGAAGTAGGCAGTGATAAAGTGCTTTGTGCTGTAAGTGGCGGAGTAGATAGTAGTGTAGTTGCTGCACTTTTAGCCAGTGCTATAAAAGAGCAAGTTATAGTAGTTTTTGTAGATAATGGACTTTTAAGAAGCGGAGAAAAAGAACAAGTTGAATTTATGTTTAAAAATACCTTAGGTATCGATCTTATCAGCATTGATGCAAGTGAAATTTTCTTAAGTCGCTTGGCTAATGTTAGAGATCCTGAGCAAAAAAGAAAAATCATAGGAAATACCTTTATAGAAGTTTTTGAAGAAGAAGCAAAAAAACATAAAGATGTAAAATATCTCGCTCAAGGAACACTTTATACTGATATCATAGAAAGTTCTGTTGTAGGTGCAAGCAAAACCATTAAAAGCCATCATAATGTAGGGGGCTTACCTGAAAAAATGAATCTTAAACTCATAGAGCCTTTAAAAGAAATTTTCAAAGATGAAGTGCGTGTTTTAGGACTTGAGCTTGGACTTAGCAAAGAAGTGGTTTATCGCCATCCTTTCCCTGGACCAGGGCTTGCTATACGCATTATGGGAGAAGTAAATCACCCTAGCTTAGAACTATTGCGTAAGGCTGATGTAATTTTACTTGAAGAACTTAAAAGCACAGGTTGGTATGATAAAACTTGGCAAGCATTTTGTGTGCTTTTAAATGTTAAAAGTGTTGGGGTTATGGGGGATAACCGCACTTATGATAATGCAGTTTGCATACGCGTTGTAGATGCAAGTGATGGTATGACAGCTACTTTCTCGCATTTACCTTACGAAGTTTTAGAAAACATAAGTCGCCGTATCATCAATGAAGTAGAAGGTATAAACCGCGTTGTTTATGATATCTCAAGCAAACCACCTGCAACCATAGAATGGGAATGATCCATTTTTTCTAGCTCTTATTTTTATTATAAAATTTTTATAAAAATAAGGCTAGAATTTATTTAAGAAATTTCAAGGAAGAAATATGCATGGAAAAATAGCTATTTATATGGATTCTACAGGACGTGGAACCGTTACAAACTCAGCAAATACCTTTTTTGACTTCAATCGCCAAATTTGGAGTGATAAAAAAAGTATGCCAAGTGTTGGTATGCTTGTGGAATTTAGAACTCTTTCTAGCGAAAAAAAAGCAGAAGACGGCAAGCCCGTTCAAACAAGCAAAACCATAACGGGTATAAAACCTTCAAAATTTCAAGAATTTAAAGAAGGGGATTTTATCACTGAGCATGATTTTTGGAAAACTGATAATGATGATGAATTAGAAGACTTGCAAAACTCAAGAAGAAGTGCTTATATAACAGAACTCTATAGAACAACAGACTTTGACAGTATAGAAAAAATTCCTCTTTCTTTTACTATACCTCAAGCTATACAAAAATATTTTGCCCATGAAATTTTATCCGTAGAAACACTTCAAGCCAATCTACAAGATGAAAAGGAAATTCCTTGCATACTTGATTATCTTATACTTAAAAGATTTTTATTTAAAGCTTATGATACTTTAGTTTTTATGGATAATAGCATAGACCAAACCCAATTTAGCGCGTTAAAAAGTATCATGATGCATTTAGAGAATTCATATAAGCAAATGATAGCTGATCAAAAACCAAATATCACTAAAATTTTTAACGAAACTTTTTTATCTTTGCAGTGTCATTACCAAGCTTTAGTAGCCACCATAGATACAAGAAAAAATCGTCTAGCCTCACTTGAAGCACAAATGAAAACTTTGCAATCTGAAATAAATCTTAAAAGCAATGCGGCCAATACAGACCCTGAAAAACTTAAAGCACGACAAGAAAGATTGGCTAAACTACAAAAAGAAGCAGAATACTACAGAACAACACTAAAAAGACTTGATGCTATAAGGGAAGATTTTTATAAGAAAAATTACAATATTTTCGAAAATGCTTTTAAGCTTTCACGAGAAAAGCTTTTTAAAAAAATTGTCACAGGTTTAAATCTATGTGCAACCATAATGGATGTTAAAATTTGGCACTTATCTTTAAAATCATCAGGGGTTAAAAATTCTTATTTTACTATGAGCAATATAGAAAATTCTTTCTGTTCTCTTTCTTTTGCAGAACATTACTTAAGTCGCTTAAATAAATCCGCTCTAAATCCTTTTGATCAAAAACTTTTAGTGTATATTCAAAAAATTACAAAAGAACAAAGAAAAAAATTTTTAGTTGTCACATCGGATTTAGATTTATTATGCAAATTAAAAATTGAAAACTTTTCACAAAATCCGTATTATTTAGTAAAATACGCACCTAAAAAAGTGAATTATCAGTCTTTAATGCGTGATAACACCTTTGATATAGTCTATATTGATGAAAAACATGTTTGGGAAAATGTTGCCGATATTATTTTACAAGGAAAGCATTTTGACAAATCAGGAAAAACCAAATTTAAACTGATTTAAGACATAGAAATTTAAGCTAAATTAAGTTATAATTTCCTTGCCTAAACAGTTTGTGGTATTTAAAGTGATCCAACACATTTTTATTAACTGCGATTGTGTGATTTACCGTGTTCTGTGGCATCGTTTGAGCTTTGAAAAAAGCGAGAAGTTGCAACCTTTAAAAATTACCTAGCGGTTTTCTTTGACTTTTTGGGGTCAATCTTTGTTAAACGGCTGTTTAGGTTTAAAAGGAGATATAAATGAAAATAATGATTTTGGGTAGTGGTGCAAGAGAATATTCTATTGCTTTAGCCTTAAGAAGAGTAGACAAAAATTTAGAGTTTTATTTTGCTCCTGGAAATGGCGCTACCAAAAGTCTTGGAACAAATTTAAACCTAAAAGATCCAGTAGTTTTAGCAACCTATGCAAAAGAAAAAGGTTTTGATCTTTGTATAGTAGGAAGTGAAAGTTTTTTAGCTGAAGGGGTTGTAGATATTTTTAAACAACAAGGACTTGCTATTTTTGGGCCAAGTAAAGCTGCTGCAATGCTTGAAACCTCAAAATCTTTTATGAAAAGCTTTCTTAAAAAATACCGTATCAAAACAGCCAAATTTTTAAACACAAATGATATTGAAAAAGCAAAAAATTTTATACATAGTTTAACCCCTCCTATAGTAGTAAAAGCCGATGGACTTTGTGCAGGAAAAGGTGTTATCATAACTAAGACTCATGAAGAAGCTATAGAAGAAACAGCTAAAATGCTGAGCGGAGAAAGCTTTGGAGATGCTGGAAAACTCGTTGTAATTGAAGAATTTTTAGATGGTTATGAATTAAGCATTTTTGCAGTATGTGATGGCAATGATTTTGTTTTACTTCCTGTAGCACAAGATCATAAAAAATTACTCGATAATGATCAAGGGCCAAATACTGGCGGAATGGGTGCTTACGCTCCTAGCTCTTTGGCGAACGAAAGCTTGCTTAGAAAAGTTCAAAAAGATATTATTTTACCGACTTTAGCAGGCATGAAAAAAGAAGGAGCGGAATTTTGTGGCGTTTTATTTATAGGTGCTATGATCGTTGGAAATAAACCTTATGTATTAGAATTTAATGTTCGCTTTGGCGATCCTGAATGTGAAGTTTTAATGCCTTTAATCGAAGATCCTTTAGAGCTTATTTTAGCTGCTACTCAAAGACGCTTAAGACACGCAAAAATCAAAATCAAAAAAGAATTTGCAGTAGGGGTTGTATGCGCGAGTGAAAACTATCCTTACAAAAGTTCACCAAAAAGCGAAATTACTGTAAATAACATTCCTGAAAACTCTCATATTTCTTATGCTGGAGTAAGCCTAGAAGATGGCAAATTAATGGCTGATGGTGGAAGAGTTTTAGTTTGCGTTGGCACAGGAAAAAGTATAGAAGAAGCGCAAAAAAATGCTTATAAACTTTGTGATAATGTAAATTTCAAAGGAAAACAATACAGAAAAGACATCGCTCATCAGGTTCTTAAATGAAAGAAAATTTACAAGACCGCTTAGAGCGTGAAAATCTAAAAATAGCAAGTTTTGGAAAAAGAGTTCTAGCTTTTTTAATCGATGATATGGTTATTTCTTTGATTGTGTTTATCATTTTTTATGATCGTCTAATCCAAGCAAAAGATTTATTTGAAACGACTCAAATTATAGGAAATTTTTATCTTGGCTTCATCTTGCTTCATTTTAGTTATCAAGCAATTTTTACTTATCTTTATGGGGCAAGTTTGGGAAAAATATTATGCAAAATTATCATCTTGAATGAAAATCTTCTTGACAAACCCAATCTCATCCAAAGTTGCATCAGATCTGCCATAAGACAAGTTAGTGCTATGGCGTTTATGCTTGGGTTTGCTTGGGCTTTAAGTAATGATTTACGCAAAGCTTGGGAGGATTATCTAGCAAGGACAATAGTAGTCGATGTGGCGTAAATTTTCCCTATTGCTAGGAACTAGCATAGCTTTAAGTGCAGCACAAGTTGATATTTACGCTCTTGATGCAAAAAAAGAAGGTGATATTCTTACTGCGAACAATGATGTTATTATTTTTTCTGATTTTTATTTCATCACTGCCAATAAAGCAATTTACAATGAAAAAACCGGAGATGTTGAGCTTTTTGGCGATGTTAACATCCTAAGAGGACAAAACGAAAGATCACATTCTGATTATGCTAAAATCAACCTAAATTCCAATCAAGCCGATTTTAGTAATTTTTTCTTTTCCAATAACAATCTTGAAGTATGGTTTCAAAGCAAAACAAGCCATCTAAATGATAAAGTCTTTGAAAGTAAAATTTCAGCAGTTTCAAGCTGCAATGTTGAAGATCCTGATTGGGAAATTCGTTTTTCAAAAGGCTGGCTTAACCGGGAAACCAATTTTGTTCATCTTTACAATGCAAGATTATATGTTAAAAATACCCCGGTTTTTTATCTACCTTATTTTGGATTTAGTGCTGATACTCATAGACAAAGCGGGCTTTTAATCCCAAAAATCGTTTTAAAAAGTAGCGAAGGCTTATACTATGAACAACCTATTTATATTGCCACTCAAGAAAATTGGGATTTAGAACTTGATCCACAAATTCGAACAAACCGTGGTTTTGGACTTTATTCTACTTTAAGATTTCTTGATTCTCCATATTCAACAGGAGAATTAAATTTTGGTGCTTTTAGGGAAAATAGCTCCTATTTTCACGATGAAAATTTGAAAAACAAAACCCACTATGGAATAGAACTAAAATACTCAAGAGATGATTTAATCAAATCTTTACTCAGTGATAATTTTCAAGAAGGCCTATGGATAGATGCAACCTATCTCAACGATGTGGATTATTTAAATTTAGGAAGTAGAGATTATCGAGATCTTAACTCGCTTGTAACCTCCAAAATCAATTATTTTTTAGCCGATGAAAACAATTTTTACGGAGCTTATGCAAGATATTATATCGACACATCTAAACTTAGCAACAATACAACCTTGCAAGAATATCCAAGCTTTCAATATCATAGATTTTTAAATAACCTTTTTGATGAACGCTTGCGTTATTCATTTGATGCTTCATTTCATAATTTTTATCGACCTGCTGGTTCTTATGCAAATGAGTTAAATTTAGACTTGCCTATCTCGTATCACAATGCTTTTTTTGGAGACTTTTTACACTTTACTTTTACAGAAAGATTTTATGCTTCTTTTGTAAATTATAGCAACGATCCCGAAAGAAACCATGAGCATTATTTTAGAAACACTCATGATTTTAATCTCTACACCGATCTTTCAAAAGCTTATGAAAATTTCTTTCATACTTTAAATTTAGGAGTGAATTACATTTTACCAGGAGCAAAATCAGGTAAAATCGCGCAAGATTATCTTGAAGAATACGACAAAGAAAACGAACATACAAGTCTTTATGCTGTGCAATATTTCTATAACAACGAAGGACAAAAAAAACTCAAACACAGATTTTCACTTGACTATCTCAATAAACAAAATAAATTCTATGAACTTGAAAATCTTTTAACTTATTATTTTAATGCAAACATCAATCTCAACAGCGAAGTGCTTTACTCTTATGAACAAAGTCGCTTTACCAATGTCATCAGCCAAATAGAAGTCAATACAAATTCAAAATTTAATTGGATGTTTTCTCATGCTTATCAAAACGATGAGTATGGAAAATATAGCTTTATTGGCACAAGAGCAAATTATATTGCCACACCTAATTACAATTTATTTGGTGGAATTTGGTTTGATGCTCAAAGAGCTCATGCAAACATGTGGGAACTTGGCTATACCTACCAAAGAAAATGTTGGAACTATTCTTTAATGTATAGAGAAAGAATCGATCCACAACTCACAAGTGGTGGCATCACAGCTAAAAATCAAAGCGGAGTTTATTTTATTTTCAACTTCTATCCTTTAGGAGGAGTAAAATACGATTTCTCTTTAGCAGAAAGTGAAAACAAAATTTAAAAAGGATAAAATTTGCTAAATATTTTAAAAAATTTTACGAATTTATTATCTGGTAAAAAAGGAAAAGTAATGCAATACAGCATAGAAATTAACAAAAATACAGAAATATTTGATATAGATAAAGTCGCCAAACAAGCTGCCGGTGCTGTTTTAATGAGACAAGGCAAAAGCGTTGTTCTAGCTACAGTTGCAAGAGAAGAAAAACAAGTTGAAGAAGATTTTTTACCCCTAACCGTCCAATACATCGAAAAAGCTTATGCCGCAGGAAAAATCCCTGGTGGTTATGTCAAAAGAGAAACCAAGCCAAGTGATGCAGAAACCTTAACAGCGCGCATTATTGATAGAAGCTTACGCCCTCTTTTTCCAAAAGGCTATGCTTATCCGACTCAAATCGTTGTGATGGTTCTCTCAGCTGATCCTAAAGTAGATTTGCAAGTAATGAGCTTAAATGCCGCAAGTGTGGCACTTTATCTTAGTGATATACCTATGAAAGCTCCAGTATGTGGTGTTCGCATAGGAAAGATAGATGGAAATTTCATACTCAATCCAAACAATGAAGAGCTTCAAAATAGCACCCTAGATCTCTATGTAGCAGGTGTAAAAGATGAGCTTTTGATGATAGAAATGAGAGCCTTACCTGATCAAAAAGAAAATGAAATCTTTATCGAAGCTCCTTATGCTGATGTTTTAACTCAAACCACTTCACAAAATATGAATGAACTTAGCGAAGATGAAATTTTAGAAGCTCTAAATTTAGCTCAAAAAGCTATATTAAATGGCTCAAATGCTTATGAAGAAGCCTTTGGCAAACACAAAAAAAATTCTCAAATCGAACTAAAAAATGAGATTGAACATCCTGAAATTTTAGCTTTTATAGAAAATAATTTCCAAAAACAAATCAAAGAAGCCATCAATCAAATGGCAAAAAGCGAAAGAGCAAGCGAACTAAATAAAATCGCTAAAGAAATTTTAAATCTTGAAATCGCTAAAGACTGGAGCGAAGAAAGTATCTTAAATACCTTAGCTAAAGTCAAACGCAAACTTATTCGTGAGCAAATTTTAAATGAAAGCAAAAGAGCTGATGGTAGAAGTTTAAACGAGGTTCGTCCTATCAGTATAGAAACCAATCTCTTGCCAAACGCTCATGGCTCTTGTCTTTTCACTCGTGGACAAACTCAAGCTCTAGTGGTTGCAACCTTAGGCGGAGAAAACGATGCTCAAATGATAGACTTGCTTACAGAAAAAAATCCTATAAGCGAACGCTTTATGGTAAATTATAATTTTCCAGGTTTTTCAGTAGGCGAAGCAAGTCCTATCAAAGCTCCAGGAAGAAGAGAGCTAGGACATGGAAATTTAGCCAAAAGAGCACTTTATCCAAGCATAGATGAAAACTATCCTTATGTAATCCGCTTAGTCAGTGAAATTTTAGAAAGCAATGGCTCAAGTTCTATGGCAACGGTTTGTGGCGGATCTTTAGCCCTAAAAGCAGCAGGAGTGCCAAGCTTAAAACTTGTTGCAGGAGTAGCCATGGGGCTTATCTTTGAAGATAGCAAATTTGCTGTTTTAACAGATATCATGGGACTTGAAGATCATGATGGGGATATGGACTTTAAAGTAGCAGGAAGCAAAGACGGCGTTACTGCTCTTCAAATGGATATAAAACTAGGCGGAATCGATCAAGAAACACTAAAACAAGCTTTATACCAAGCCAAAGAAGGAAGAATTCACATCCTAAATATCATGGAAGAAGCCGCCAAAGAAATCGTAGTCAATGAAGAAGTTTTACCTAAACTTGAGCTTTTTAGCGTTGATCCTTCAAAAATCGTTGATATCATAGGGCAAGCTGGAAAAACCATCAAAGAAATCATAGAAAAATTTGGCGTTTCTATAGACTTAGATCGCGAAAAAGGTGAAGTAAAAATAGCAGGTAATCAAAACGAGCAAATCAAAGCCGCAAAAGACTACATCATAAATATCACAAGCTCTCAAAAAGGAACTAAAAAAGGCTCTAAAGACAAAGATATATCAGACTTTGAACTTGGGCAAGAATTTCAAGGTATTGTTAAAAAAATCGCTCCTTTTGGAGCCTTTGTGGAACTTAAAAATGGTGTTGATGGTTTATTGCATAGTTCAAAAAGCAAGCATCTTAATTTAAGCGAAAACCAAAGCTTAAAAGTTAAAATCAGCGAAATTAAAAACGGAAAAATTTCTGTGGATTTGTGCGAGTGAGTGAATTTCTAACTCACCCTTTTGAGCCTTTTTTTGACAAGGATTCTAAAATCTTAATTTTGGGCTCTTTTCCTTCTATCAAATCAAGACAAGACGGCTTTTATTATCAACACCCAAGAAATCGTTTTTGGCCTATACTAGAAACACTTTTTGATGTAAAATTAGAAAATATCACAGAACAACAAGCCTTTTTAAGAAAAAAACATATCGCTCTTTGGGATGTACTTCAAAGTTGCAAGATAAAAAATTCAGATGATAAAACCATAAGCTATGCAAAAGCCAATGATTTAAACCTAATCCTTTCTCAAGCCAAAATCCAAGCCATTTTTACCACCGGACAAAGTGCTTATAAATTTTTTACTAAATTTCACTCTCATTTAAAAGCCGTAGCCCTACCCTCAACTTCTCCTGCAAATTTAAATTTTTCTTTTGAACAGCTTTTACAAAACTATGAAATAATCAAAAAATTTACAAAATAGCAAACTAAGCATCGCCCAAGCAAGAAAAGAAAAAAAGCTAGTTTACATCTAGCTTTTGCGTGTTATCTTTAAATTCAAATTCCACTCTCTTAGCCCCAAAACCTTTAGCAATAGCTTCTAAAGTATCCTTAGCACTTTTATGAATTTTGCTTTCTAAATTTTGGATAAGATTTAAAGACAAGTCTTTAACCTCATCTTTGGCTTCTTTTATGAGTTTGTTTTTATCACTTTCGCTAAAACTAATCCCCGTACTATTGATAGAATCAGGTAGCAAAAAAGGTAAAAATTTAGCATTTTTTTCATCATAAAATTTCATATCTATGATGCTGTGTTTATATCTACACTCTGGCATGATGATCTTATAAGTATCATCTCCTAAAGGCAAAATATCAAAGTTTTTATCCCTTAAATCATACAAGAAAGTGATCTCAAATTCAAAAATCAAAGCAATCTGTCTTTCACTCAAAGACCATCCTAAAAGATTTTTCCAAATTCCATTAAAAGCACTATCTTTTTTAGTGACAATCTCTTTGCTAAAAACCTGAAAAACACTTAATTCTCCTATGGATTTAAGCTGCATGATATCACTAAAACTTTGCGTACTTTTTTCTT
The DNA here is from genome assembly GCF_001762775.1 of Campylobacter sp. BCW_6464. Classification (NCBI taxonomy): domain Bacteria; kingdom Pseudomonadati; phylum Campylobacterota; class Epsilonproteobacteria; order Campylobacterales; family Campylobacteraceae; genus Campylobacter; species Campylobacter sp. BCW_6464. The sequence continues at coordinate 102,257 of NZ_MJXM01000080.1, forward strand.
CTATTTTAGGGCTTTTATACTGCCTAAAAAGCACTACAAACAAAAGCACAAGTAAAATCATCACTAAAACAAATAAAATCATTTCCATTTTAAACCTTTCTAAATTTATAAACCTTGATTTGAAAAGATATATTTTTTCTCAAACGCTAAGAAAATAAAAGCATTAATGATAAAAATCAAACACACAAAAGTAAAAACAAATTCCACACTAAAATGTGAAGCCATAATCCCTCCGCCAAAAGCTCCACAAAAATTTCCCAAAAATTGACAAGTTTGATTAAAACCAAAAATCACACTTAAATTTTTAGCACTCACACTTTTTTTAAGCAAGGCATTCACACAAGGCAAAAGCCCTCCAAGTCCTACACCTATAAGCAAACGCACGAAAATAAGCGTATAAACATTACTTGCTACAGCCTGCAAGTAAAAGCAAATTCCACAAAATATCAAAGCTATCAAAATAATCTTACTAGGCCCTATCTTATCGGCGATTTTTCCAAGTTTTGGTGCGAAAAAAAGATTGCTAATCCCACTTGCAGCCACCACTATACCTGCCCAAAGAGCCAAATTTCCACCTTGATGAATTTGCTCAACATAGATACTTAAAATTGGCATCACTCCAAAAGTGCCAAATTGTATCACAAAAGTAGTGATAAAAAGAACGATGATAAGGGTTTTGTTTTCTTTTACTTTTTGAGTATTTTTCTTCGCCTCTTTTTGAATTTTTCTCTCATGGATGAAAAAATAAATCGTCACAAAAGAACAAGCGATCAAAAAAGCCACCACATCAAAAACCGCACTAATGCTAAAAAATTCAGCCACAAAGCCACCAAACAAAGGCCCAAGCAAACTTCCACTTATAGAAGCCGTAGAAAGAGTTCCTAAAGCATAAGCCACTTTTTCTTTAGGCGCTATTACAGCGATAAACACAACAGCAGCAGAAGTAAAACCTGAAATTACCCCTGTTAAACCCCGCACAAAAACCACTTCTAAAGCACTATGAGCAAAACTGAGCCATAAGGTTAAAACCGACATTCCAAAACTTGCACGAAGAAGCATATTTTTATAACCATACTTTGCACCCAAAAAAGCCCATAAAGGCGAAAAAACAGCCATAAAAAGCGGAGTGATCCCAAAAGCAAGTCCTGAATAAAACGCTATTTCACTCGTATCAACATGTCCTAGTTCTTTGATATAAAAAGGCAAAATCGGAGCGATTTGACTAAGCCCCATGCTTGTGGTAAAAACACCAAACCAACACACAAGCAAAGTTCTATTGAAATTTTCCATGGATTTATTGTATGATATTTTTTATAATTTTTAATTAAAACTCAAGGATAAAAATGAAAAAAATACTCTTTATATGCTTAGGCAATATATGCCGTTCACCTATGGCAGAATTTATCATGAAAGATCTTGTCAAAAAAGCAAATTTAGAAAAAGAATTTTTTATAAGCAGTGCTGGAACTTCAGGAGAACACGATGGAGAAGGTATGCACTATGGCACCAAAAACAAGCTTGCCCAACTTAATATAGAACACAAAAACTTCACAAGCAAAAAACTCACTCAAAAGCTTTGCAATGAAAGCGATTTTTTAATCACCATGGACAATTCTAACTTCAAAAATGTTTTAAAAAACTTCACCAACACTCAAAGCAAAGTTTTAAAAATCGCTGATTTTAGCCCTAGTCTAAACTATAATGAAGTCCCTGATCCTTGGTATAGTGGAAATTTTGATGAAACTTATAAAATTTTATCCCTAGCTTGTAAAAATTTACTTGTTTTTTTATCAAAATAATTTAAAACAACTATATATTACTTCTCGTTTACTTTTTAGGCTTATACTTCTAAACGAACCGAAAAACATTCATAAGAAAAACTCCTTAAAATTACACGCCTAGCTTAAATCCCTTTAGCTAGGCTTTTCTTTAGATGTTTTTATCCTTCAGATTTAAAATTTTTATCATTTTAAGTGCTTCTTAAGAAAAAACTCCAAATTTATGTGCTACAATTACATCGTTTTATTAATTTTTGACAAGGAGAATTCTCATGAAACTAGTTAAACTTAGTTTAGTTGCAGCTCTTGCTGCAGGTGCTTTTTCAGCAGCTAACGCTACTCCACTTGAAGAAGCGATCAAAGATATCGATGTATCTGGAGTATTAAGATACAGATATGAAAGTAGCAATCCATGGAGCAATGATAATTTTGGTTCTGGTATTTCTGGTAAACAAGATCATAAATACAGAGCACAAGTTAACTTTAATGCCGCTATAGCTGATAACTTCAAAGCTTTTGTTCAATTTGACTATAATTCGAAAGATGGTGGTTATGGTGAAAATAGCATCAGCAACACAAGTGATACCTTAAGTGTTCGCCAATTATATTTAACTTATACAAATGAAGATGTTGCAACAAGCGTAATCGCTGGTAAACAACAACTAAACACTATCTGGACTGATAATGGAGTTGATGGTTTAGTGGGAACAGGTATTAAAGTAGTAAACAACAGCATCGATGGTTTAACTCTAGCTGCTTTTGCAGTAGATAGTTTCAACGAAGCTTCAGACTCTACTGTAATAATCACTCAAAATAATAGCAACAAAATTACAGGAGTTCAATTTAACCGTGGAAATCCTCAAGGTGATAGCGATACAAGCGGTGCTTTAAACTGGGATAAAAATCTTTATGGTGCTGCTGCCATAGGTTCTTATGAATTCTTAGGTGGACAATTTAATCCTCAATTATGGTTAGCTTATATGAGTGATAATGCATTCTTATATGCTGTAGATGCAGCTTATAGCACAACTATCTTTGATGGAATCAACTGGACTCTTGAAGGAGCTTACCTAGGAAATTCCTTGGATAGCAAACTTAAAAATGCACTTTTAAATCAAGCAGCTAACGGTAATTTCTTCGCTTTAAGAGGTAGTGTTGAATTAAATGGTTGGGATGCTAGCCTTGGTGGTTTATACTATGGTAAAAAAGATAAAGTTACTTTAACCACAATTGAAGATCAAGGTAATCTTGGCTCTTTGCTTGCAGGTGAAGAAATTTTCTATACTAATGGTTCTAATTTAAATGGCGATATTGGTAGAAATATCTTTGGTTATGTAACTGCTGGATATACTTTTAATGAAACAGTTCGCGTTGGTGCTGACTTTGTATACGGTGGAACAAAAACAGGGGAAATTGGCAATGGTGGTAAGAAACTTGAAGCTGTTGCAAGAGTAGATTACAAATACTCTCCAAAACTTAACTTCTCAGCATTCTACTCTTATGTAAATGTTAATACAGATCCTGAAAGCACTCATCACGATGCTGTAAGACTTCAAGCTCTTTACAAATTCTAAGGGGTTTTCAAGTTTAACTTTAAGGCGGGGTTTTACCCCGCCTTTTTTTATGCCTGATTTTTAAAACTTAAATTTATATAAAAAAAGATTTTCCCAAGCTAAAAAGCTTTAGGAAAATTAGGACTTAAACCAATTAGCGATTTTTTCAAAAAGCCCTTTTTGCTCTTGATGCATACCATCTTTGATACCAAAACTTTCACTTAGTTTTTCTAAAAGTTCTTTTTGTTCATCGTTTAAAGAAGTTGGGAATTTGATGGAAATTTGAACGATTTGATTTCCTATGCGAGAACTATGAACATCTTTTACTCCTTCTTTTTCAAGAACAAATCTTTGTCCATCTTTAGCACCCTTTGGTAAATTTAAACTTGCTTCACCGCGTATGGTAGGTACTTTTATACTCTCTCCTAAGATAGCTTGAGTAAAAAACACTGGAAATTCTATATATATATCATCATCATCTCTGATAAAAGTATCATCTTCGGTAGCAATGATCTTAACATACATATCCCCTCTAATGCCATTTTTTAAGATATTGCCTTTAGCATTGACACGAAGTTTCATACCTGTATCTACACCTTCTGGGATATTAAGCTCGACACTATCTTTGCTTTCATTATAACCTAAACCTTTACAATCGCTACATTTTTCACTAGCTTTTTCTCCACTTCCTTGACAATCAGGACAAGTTTGTGCAAAAGTGATAAAACCTTGAGAAATTCCAACCTGTCCCCTACCTTGACACTTTGGACAAGTTTGAAGTTTTCCATCTTTAGCCCCTGTTCCATTACAAGTTTTACAAGAACATTTATAAGTAAAGTCTATATTTTTCTTACAACCAAAAACCGCTTCTTTAAAACTTAATTTTAAATTAACGATAAAATCTGAAGGGATTTTCTCATCATTTGAACTCTTTCTGCGACGCGATGATGAGCCAAAGCCTTCTCCAAAAAAACTAGAAAATATATCTCCTAAATCCTCAAAACCACCAAAACCTGAGCTATTAGAACCAAATCCACCGCCTTTTAAAGCATCTTTTCCATATCTATCATAAATAGCTCGCTTTTCATCATTACTTAAAACCTCATAGGCTTCATTAACAAGCTTAAATTTCTCTTCTGCTTCTTTATCGCCTTGGTTTCTATCGGGATGGTATTTTAAAGCCATTTTTCTATAGGCTTTTTTTATGGTTTCTTTATCAGCACTTTGCGTGATTTCAAGAATTTCATAATAACTTATTTCCACATTATTCCTTTAAAAAATTTAAAATTTTGCTAGAATTTTAATCTTAAAAATTCAAAAATCTAATTTTAGCAAAAATAAAATCAATAATTTATCAAATTTTAAATAAAATTATGCAAATATTATAAATCTTAGATAAAATTTAAAGGATACTAAAATGATTAATGTGTTGATGATAGAAGATGATCCTGATTTTGCGCAATTATTATCTGAGTATTTAGCGCAGTTTAATATTAAAATCACAAATTTTGAAAATCCTAAAAGCGCCTTAAATGTAGGCGTTCAAGGCTATGATTGCCTAATCTTGGATTTAACTTTACCAGGAATTGATGGTCTTGAAGTTTGTAGAGAAATCAGACAAAAAAGCAATATTCCCATTATTATCTCATCAGCTAGAGGCGACTTAAGCGATAAGGTTGTAGGGCTTCAAATTGGTGCTGATGATTACCTACCAAAGCCTTACGATCCAAAAGAAATGTATGCAAGGATTATGAGTCTTATTCGTCGCACAAAAAGAGTTGAACACGCAAATAATGAAAATATTAATTCTGCTTTCAAAATCGATGAGAGAAGGCATGAGATCACCTATGAAGATAAGGTTTTAACACTTACTCCTGCTGAGTTTGAAATTTTAGAATACCTTATCCAGCAGCACGGATATAGCGTTTCAAGAGAACAGCTTGTAAGTCGCTGTAAAAATCTAAAAGATAAAGATTCTAAAAGTCTTGATGTTATCATTGGTCGATTAAGAGTAAAAATAGGAGATAGTTCAAAATCTCCAAAACATATTTTTTCTGTTAGAGGTATAGGATATAAACTAATAGGATGACAAAAAATTATTCTATTTATACCAAGCTAATTATTTTATTTGTTGTTACTTTTTTCTTAGTTTGTGTGCTTTTTATCGTTCTTTTGAAAATAGAAGGAAGTGCTTACAACGAAGAAGAAAGTTTAAAACAAGAAAATCTTATAAAAAATTTACTCATCTCCTATGAAAACACTTCAGGTGCTAAAATAGGATCCTATCTTGAAAATAGCGGTTTTAATACTATACAAAATCCCTATCTTGTAAAAAGCATAAGAAATAATGGACAATCACTTTTTAAAGCAAATGGAGAATTTTGCACCCTTTCTTCTTTAAAATATCATAGCAATCTTTATTTTGATGTTCAATGTAAAGATTTTGATGGCTTATATGAAGAAAATACTAGCGATAGAGTTTATAATCTTTTATTAATAGGATTTTTTTCTTTTTCTTTGTTGGTTGTTTTTATGTATTTTTCGGTATTAAAATCTTTAGAACCTTTAAAAAAATTAAGAAGGCAAGTTGCTAAAGTTGCAAATGGGGAGCAACCTGATTTTTTAGATTATCAAGAAGATGAAGTAGGAAAAATCGCCTTTGAATTTCAAAAAGCTTTTAAAAAAAATCAAGAATTAATCCAATCAAGACAACTTTTCCTAAGAACAATTATGCATGAGTTAAAAACCCCTATAGGAAAAGGGAGAATTATTTCTGAAATGATCAAAGAAGACAGACAAAAAGAAAGACTTATCGCTATATTTTTACGTATGGATTCTTTGATCAATGAATTTGCCAAAATCGAAAATTTATTTTCAAAAAACTACAACTTACACTTTAAACCTAGTCGTTTTAGCACTATACTTGAGGAAGCTAAAGAACACCTTATGAGAGATGATTTTAATAAAGTTGTAAAAGTCGATATCAGAGATGATGCTTTAATCAATGTTGATATGGAAATTTTCTCTGTAATTTTAAAAAATCTTATCGATAATGCCTTAAAATACTCAAACAATGGCACTTGTGAGCTTTTTTGTTGTAAAGAATGTTTTACCATTAAAAATCCAGGCAAGCCTTTAGCAGAGCCTATAGAACATTATCTTGAAGCTTTCGCAAGAGAAAAACACAATCAGGTCAAAGGTATGGGACTAGGACTTTATATAGTTTCAGAGGTATGTAAACTGCATAATTTTGATTTGATTTATTTTTATGATGATGGAAAGCATTGCTTTAAAATTTTCTTTGGAGATAAAGAAAAATAATGGCAAAAGGCCTAGAAAAATTCAACGAACTTGTTGAAAGTTTTGCAAATTTACCTACCATAGGGAAAAAAACTGCCATAAGGCTTGCTTATCACCTTTGCATAAATAATCAAATCGATGGTATGAAACTCGCACACAATATAGAAAATGCTATCCGCTTTATAAAACCTTGTGAGCAATGTGGTGCTTTAAGCGAAAATGAGCTTTGCGAAATTTGCAGTGATGAAGAAAGAAATAAAAACATTTTATGTATAGTTGAAAGTCCAAAAGATATACTAACGCTCGAAGAGAGTCAAAGTTACAATGGGCTATATTTTGTTTTAGATGAGTTAAATGAAGAAAAACTTGAAAAACTAAAGCAAATCATACTTAAGCTAAATATCTCTGAGCTCATTTTTGCATTGACACATAGCATTAATTCTGATGCAACTATCTTTTTTATAGAAGATAAATTTAAAGATTTAAACCTAACTTTTAGTAAAATCGCTCAAGGAATTCCAAGTGGTGTAAATTTAGAAAATGTGGATTTAATCTCTTTAAATAAAGCTATGAATTTTAGAACAAAAATTTAGAAATTTTTATAAGAAATATCGGCTAATTCTTGCAAAGAAAAATCCGCAATCTTTTCATAAATAAAACCTTCCTTGCTTAAAAAATCAAGTAAAGTTTTTTCCATGATTTTAGCCCCTTGTATAAACTCATCTGAGAGCTTAAAACTCATCGCTTCAATACGCTTTGGCACACAAGCTAAGATGTGTGTTTTAGGCAAATCTCCTGCAAGTTCCATGTATTGTAAGGTTTGAAGCATTTCTATTTCATGAGCACTTCCACTCCAGCTAATTTTATTAGGCATAGCATCATAAGGAAAGAAAAATACATCTCCTATACTCGCATCTTGCGCTTCTATGCAGTCTAAAACGATAAGTCTATCGTACCTAGCGATGATATAGCTAAGTTGCAAAGCCAAAGTTCCACCATCAATAAAATCTAAAGTAAATTCAGGATGAGTAAATTTGTAGTTTTTTTCAAGTTGTTTGCAAAGATGAACGCCTAAGCCTTCATCTGCAAACATGATATTGCCTATTCCAAGGACTAAGAATTTCAATGCTTTTCTTCTTTTACAAATTTATATCCGCTAATAATAGCATCCATAGCACCATCTTTACCTTTTACTGCGTTAAAAATCGCCATGTAAATATGTACTGGTACAAAAATCATAATCACCCACATCAAAATTCTATGATAAGTTCTTACATCAGCCAAACCGCCCATTGCAGCTTCAAGCGGTCTTAAAATATGATATAAAAGCCCACCTAAACCCTCATGGTAAGTATGAGTATAAAGAATAAGCCCTGTAAGAATGATACCTAGCATCACAAGATAAAAGAAAAAATAAGTTACAAATTGCAAAGGATTATAAACCCCTTTTAAATGCGGGTGTTTTCCTAAAAAAATGTAAAATTTTACTTGTTCTATCCATAATTTGATATTAAAAATATCCCATACACTTCTGCGTTCTTTTGCACTTACCTTGTCACAAAAAAACAAATATACTTTAAAAATAATACAAGCGATTAAAACAAAACCCACCGCTTGATGTACTAAACGGTATTTTGCTTGCATAAAATTTACAGGTTCGCCATTACTAATAGGACTTTGAAACACATAAGAAAGATAATACCCTGTGCCAATAAGAATCACTATAGCAATAGCTCTTACCCAGTGCGTTAAACGCAAACCTATGCTAAATTCATATTCAGCTTTTCTTTGCAATTTTTCTTCTTTGTTTTGCATGAAAGCCTCCTTATAAATTGACATTCACTTTATATTCGCTTAGATTATTGCCCTTAGTATCCATTACATGCACCGCACAAGCAATACAAGGATCATAAGAGTGAATTTTTCTAATGATTTCAAGCGGTTGTTTTACATCAGCGATTTTAAGTCCTATCAAACATTGCTCATAACTTCCACCTACGCCATTTGCGTCTTTTGGACTTGCATTCCAAGTAGAAGGCACCACAGCTTGCCAGTTTTCAATGACGCCATTTTTAATTCTACACCAATGACTTAATGTTCCGCGTGGCACATGCCCCATATAGCGTCCTTTGTATTCTTTAGAATTATCGATCACATAAGGCGCGCAAGTACTCTGATCTACTTTTAAATTTTCAACTAAATTATTAAACGCTTTTAAAGCATTATTTGCAACGATTTTTGCTTCAATACAACGAGCAGCTGTTCTTCCAAGTGTACTAAATACAGCATTTAAAGGAAGTCCTGCTTCTTTTAAGAACTCATCTACCACAGGAACAACATTTTGATTATCTTTGGCATAATTTACAACGATATTTGCTAAAGGTCCTACTTGCATAGGGTTTCCTTCATAGCGTGGAGCTTTAATCCAGCTATATTTACCCTTAGTATCAAACACTTTAGAATGAACATTATTTCCATGATGATCTACGCTTTCTCCATCTACAAGTCCTGTATAATTTGGATTTGTTTTGCCATCATAAGGATGTAAAGGTTCATTGTCTGCATACCAAGAATGAGTTGCCTCTTCAGTAATCTTATCTTCTTCTACTTCATAAACCTTGCTTAAATCTCCATTTTTGATAATACCACTTTCAAAAAGCCATTCATCTCTTCCGATTTGGAATTCTTTAAAGGTGTAAAGATTATTTACCCCTATATCGTTTAAAACACTTGCTTCATGCGCATAAGCTTTTCCTGCCATCACAAGATCAGGATAATACGCACGATTAACAAAGTCTTGTACTTCTTGGAATTTAACCATATATTCACCCATTCTTGCAGGATCAAGTAAATCCATAACGCAAGTTACACCACCAACAGTTAAGCTTTGTGGATGTGGATTTTTAGCTCCAAAAATCGCCATACATTGAGCAATGATTCTTTGGATTCTTAAACATTCTAAATAGTGAGAAAGAACGATTAAATTTTGCTCAGGACTTAAACGATAAGTTGGGTGACCATAGTACGCATTAGCAAAAGGTCCTAAATTTCCTTTATCTACGAAAGTTTTAAGTCTTTGTTGCACTTCAAGAAGTTTATCCGCACCTGTTGCATAAGGATTTGGAGTGTATTTAAAAGCTTCATCGCTTGCTTTTTTAACATCAGCACTTAAAGCACTTACCACATCAGCCCAATCAAGCCCATGAAGTTGATAAAAATGTACAATATGATCGTGTAAGAATAAAGCCGCATTCATTAAAGTTCTTGTTAAAAGGGCATTTAAAGGCGGAGTAATACCTAAAGCATTTTCAACAGCAACTATACCTGCTTTATAATGTGAAAAAGTACAAACTCCACAAATTCTTTGTGTCATAAAACCCGCATCTCTTGGATCACGCCCTTTTACTATGGTTTCAATACCACGCCACAAAGTAGAGCCAGCATAAGCTTCTTTTACCACATTGTTATCATCAACAACAACTTCAACTCTTAAATGCCCTTCAATTCTTGTAATAGGATCTACGATTATTTTTTGACTCATTTTTATTCCTTATCTTTTTGCATGGAAGATATAACTGCGTGCGCTGCTATAGCAACACCTGTGAGCGTAAGCACGCCTATGCCGATTTTATCTGAAACACTATCCGCGCCCAAACCAAAAACAGTATCAAATTTACGACTAGCCATAGGCTCTTCAAAAGGTCCCATAGTATCCCAAAAATCGGGCTCAGAACAACCTATACAACCATGCCCTGCTTGAATAGGCCAAGAAGTGTGCTGGTTAAATCTCTCTCTTGAACAGTTATTGAAAGTATAAGGCCCTTTACAGCCTACTTTATAAAGACAAAAACCTTGCTTTGCTCCTTCATCTCCAAAGGCATGCACAAATTCACCCGCATCAAAATGTCCGCGTCTTTCACAAAGATCATGAATTCTTAAGCCATAAGCCCATTTTGGTCTGTTATATACATCAAGTGCTGGCAACTCACCAAATAATAAATAATGAAGCACATTACCCACTATATTTTTTTCACTTGGAGGACAGCCGGGAACATTGATCACAGTTTTGCTTGTTACTTTGCTTAAAGGCTGCGCATTACTAGGATTTGGTCTTGCTGCTTGGATTCCTCCAAAGCTAGAACAGGTTCCTATAGCAAAAATAGCCAAAGCATTTTCACTTGCCATTTTTGAAAGTTCATAGCCTGTTTTTCCATGTGCGCCTATGGTTAAAAAATGCTCTGTATCACCCATAGGGATACCACCTTCAACCATTAAAATGTATTTATTTTTATGTTTTTGAATGGCACTTTCTAAATTTTCTTCAGCTTGCCAACCTGCTGCAGCCATCACTGTTTCGTGATATTCTAAAGAAATATAATCAAAAATCAAACTATCAATCGTTGGAGTATCACTTCTTAACAAACTCTCACTACAGCCTGTACACTCAGCCATATGAAGCCACACAACAGGAAGTCTATCAGCAAGCTCAGCAGCTTTTGCTACCATAGGAGTAAAACTCGCTGGTAAAGCCAAAAATGCCGTCATAGCACCTGCCCATTTCATAAAATCCCTTCTAGAAAAACCTGACTTTTCTAATGCTTTTGCAATGCTATCATTGTCTTTTAAAGAAGGAAGCTTTTCAAGAGCCGATAAACGCAACTCTATTTGATGATAATCAATCATTATATTTCCTTTATAACATGAAATTTATTCTCTATAATAATAAAATAAAGGAAGTTAAAATAAAATTAAAAACTTACTCTCATAAGCAAATATTAGTATCAATCTTAATTAAAGTTTAATCATAAGCCTTTTTTGAGTTTGCGAATCAAAAATCTTGCAGGGTGAATAGCGTGGATGTATTTTTTTTCTAAACACAAGGGTTCATTATTTATCAATGCACACAAATACCTTGCCGCTAAAACACTTGTGCTAAAACCCCTTGATCCATGAGCAAAATTAAAATACAAATTACAAGACATTTTAGCTGGTTTTTGCTCCTTGTTTTTTGTCCATAATAAAGCTTTATATTCTTCTTTATAAAACACTTCATCATAAGCATTTCCAACTATCATAAAGCGATCACTCGAATAAGATCTAAAACCTACCTTAGAACCTATGATTTCTAATTTTGTATTTTTATCTATAAATTCGGCTATATTTTCTATATTTTGTTTATCATCTTCTTCTTTTGATTCTAAACTTGTATCAAGTCTATCATAACTTGCTCCAATCACTTGCAAATCATCTTTTATAGGACAAATATAAGCCTTAGAAGATAAAGGAAATGGAGAGTCTAAAAAAGGTTTTAGATGTGTAACTTGACCTCTTACTTTGCTTAATTTCATCTCATCATAAAAAACAAAATCTTTTGTATCTGCACCCATAGCATAAATCAAAACCGCATAATCACTTTTAACAATATCATTTTTAAATTTTAAAGTAAAACACTCATTTTCAAATTTATAAGCTTGAAATTCATGATTAAAATATATACAAGCTTTACTTTTTTCAAAAAGATTTTTAACCAAATTTTTTGGAAAAATCACTCCACCCTCTTCTAAAAAAGCTTGATTTTTTGAAATTTTAAACAAAACATTTTCTCTTTGTGTGTCAAATCTTTCTTGCATCAAATCATTATGTGCAAACTCCACCACACCCTTAAATTCTAAATCTAAAATTTGTCTATAAAAACGACTTGCTTCTATAAAAGAAAGCTCTGAAAACTCTCCTAAATTTACCTTAGGTTTTAAGATTAAAGAGCTTAAAATTCCACTTTCATTTCCACTTGCACCCTTGCCTAGTTCTAAATGTTTTTCAAAAACATCTATTTCAAAACCCCTTAAACTAAGCTCATAAGCTAGAACAGCACTTGATATACCCGCACCAATAATAGCTACTTTTTTATTTTTTAAAGATGAAAATGTTCTTGAAAAATACGCTTCTTTATCTTTAAACTCAAGCTCATTTTCCAAATAAGCTTTAATCATTTCTCTTTTTCTAAAACCTTTGGTTTTTTCTACTCTAAAGCCATATTTTTTTAAATTTTTTTGCAAAAAACTTGCCGAAGAAAAGGTGCAAATTTGTGTATTTTTTTTAGAAAGTCTTGCCACTTCAAAAATTAAATTTTCATCAAACATTTGCGAGTTTTTATTTGGAGAAAATCCATCTAAATACCAAATATCAGCTTTAAAATCCAATTCTTTTAAAATAGCAATATCTTCAAAAACAAGGTCTAAAAAACAATCTTCAAAATAAAAACGATAAATCCCTTCTTTAGCCTTAGGATAAAATTTTAAAAATTGCTCTAAAAGCTCTTTAAACTCTTCATAAAATCCTAGTTTTTGGTAAATTTCTCTTAATTGTTCTTTTTCGATATAAAAAGCTTCTATACTGATATAAAAAAGTTTTTTGGGACGCTTAAAAGGAGTGGTTTCTAAAAAGCGTTTCAAAGTAAGAAAAAAATTTAAACCTATACCAAAACCACTCTCTGCGATAATAAAATTTTCTTGATTTTTCCATTCAAAAGAATGAGTATAAACAAATTTGCTTTCATTTAAGCCATCTTTGGAATTAAAATAAAAATCATCAAAATCCAAAGAAAAAGGAGTATTATCCTTAAAAATTAGCTTAGCTTTTTTCATCGGTTGTTATAAAAATAACTCTCAACTCCATCAGCAATACCCTTAACCAATAAATCTTGAAAAGCTTTATTGGCGATTCTTTTACCTTCATTTGGATGTGTAATATAGCCAATTTCAATCAAAATTGCAGGCATTTGCGCACCCACTAAAACCCAAAAAGGTGCTTCTCTTACACCGCCGTCTACAATTTTATACTTTTTGCGTGTTTGAATGAGTATATTTTTTTGTACATCAATGGCTAGTTTATTTGAAGCAACGATTTTTTCACGATTTAAGAAATTTAAAATACTTTGTTTTGAGAAATAATTAATCTCTTCAAAATCTCCTTGATTTTCTTTTTCTGCTGCTTTTTTGCTTCTTTCGCTTCTTGCAGGACTTAAAAAGAAAGTTTCCACGCCTTCGCTACTTTTGGCCTTGACAGCATTGGGTGCTGCATTAGCATGTATAGAAATAAACAAATCCGCTCTTTTATCATTAGCATATTTAGTTCTATCGCGAAGATTGATAAATTTATCCGAACTTCTAGTGTAAAGCACTTTATAACCGCGTTTTTTAAGTTCATTTCCAAGTTTTAAAGCCGCGCTTAAAACTATATCTTTTTCTTTTAAACTTCCTTTTTTATCACTTAGAGCACCGCTATCTTTTCCACCATGCCCCGCATCGATAACTATAAGTTTTCCTGATTTGTATCTCGTACTTAAGGTTTTATTAAAGCTTTGAGTTGCTTTTTTATCTACACTTTGACTTGAAGTTTGCGCATGAAAACCTAAAGTGAGATTTTTATTATCCAACTTTTTTAAAAGTTTAAATTCTTTAGGAGTACTCAAAACCACACGAACAATTTTTGGATTATATTGCGTAACGACAATTGTATTTTGTCCAAAGGTAAAGCTTTTTCTATTACCTTCTAACACACCTTTAAAACTTACAACATATCGGAATTTTTGATCTTTGGTTTCAAATATTGCTATTTCTTTTTCATCCAAATCATCGCTCAAATTTAACACCACAGCGTTAGAAATTTTATCCACATCTAAAACATATAAAGGTCCTTGATCTTCTTTTTCGTTATTGGTTTTTTTATCTTGTTTTTTTATTTCTAAAACTTTGGTTTTAATTTCTGTTTTTTGATCTTGCTTTTTCTCTGAAATTTTACCAACTTGCTCAGTCTTTTTTTGGCTAGTAATTTCTTTTGAAAAAATTATTTTTTCTTCTTTAAAAGATATATCAATAGGAATTTTTTCTTTAGCATAAACCACTATGCGTATGGTTTTGGGATTAAATTGTGAAATCACTAAACGATAGTCATCAAATTTAAACTCTTTTTTACCTCCTTCTAAAACCCCATCAAAATCACTAATAAAACGATAGTTTCCTTTTTCATCTAAAGCAAAACTTTTTAATTGATTCTTATCTAAATTTGCATTTAATTCAAGCTCTACACTTTGGCTTGTTTTACTTGACCTTAAAACGTAAATTTTATCATCACTTTTTGTTTTAGAAACGATACTACTCTTTGGCTCTTGTGAAGTTTTAGAATCTATTTTTTCTATATTTTTTATTTGTTCATTAGGTGATTTTTTTTCACTTTTTTGAACTGTTTTTACAGGTTTAAAAGTTGACTTTTCAGTATCTTGAGAAATATTTTGAACCTTAATATCTTTAATAACAGCCTTTCTTAAAGCATTGATACTTGCTTCACTTATACCACTTTCTTTTAACTCATTAGCATATGACTTGTCGTCTAAATTTAAAGTATTTGAACTGATGATCAATCTTTTTAAGATTTCAATTTTAGTTTTTTCATCTTCATTGATAACACTTTGTATATAAAGGCTTTTTAGCTGATGATGAAATTTTACTTGCACTTCGCTTTTAGAACTGATAAAATTTTTATCGAAATTTGCAAGTTCATTTTCATAAGCTCCAAAAAGAGTTGTGAAAATAAATACTAAAAATACAGAAATTTTAGCCATTATTCACCATTAACCAATTTTTCCATAAGTTCTTTAACACTGATAAGTTTATCTAAACGATATCCATTTGCACCTGTAAAGAAAAGCCCCGTTTCTTTTTTACCTGACCACGCATCAAAAAGCCTATCTGCTATACAATACCCTACTTTAGTCGCCTCTTTTCCGCGTCCACAAGGTGCTACACAATTGCTTATACAATTGATCTTTGGACCCATTTTTTTATCTACCAAATTTAAAAGATTGGTTCTAACTCCACGAGCAGGATAGCCCACAGGAGATTTAATAAGCTCTATATCTTCTTCTTTAGAAGCTAGCAAAACGCTTTTAAACTCTTCACTTGCATCACATTCAAAAGTTCCTATGAAACGCGTTCCCATTTGAACACCACTAGCTCCTAAAGAAATAGCGTTTTCTATATCTTTTTTATCCCAAATTCCACCTGCGGCAATCACAGGAAAAGATCCCCAATTTTTAGCCTCTTCTACCACAGGAGCGATTAATTTTTCTAGCTGATAATTTGGATCTAAGCACTGCTCATAAGTAAAACCTTGATGACCTCCACTTTTTGGCCCTTCTAAAACCACTGCATCAGGTAGGCGGTTGTAACGGCTTTGCCATCTTTTGCAAATAATTTTTAAAGCCTTTGCAGATGAAATAATAGGCACTAAAGCCACATCAGGAAAATCTACAGTAAATTCAGGCAAATTTGTAGGAAGTCCAGCGCCAGAAACAATCACATTAAAACCAACCTCACAAGCATCGCGTGCTATTCTTGCATAATCATTACTTGCACATAAGATATTACACCCCAAAGGTGCATCGCCGCAAACTTTTCTTGCATTATTAATTAAAGCTTGCAAACCCTTGCGTGAGTAAAAATTTTCACTTCCGTAAGGCTTAGCGTTTAATTCTTTACTCGCATACTTTCTTTCTTCATAATATCCTGTTCCCACAGAAGAAATGATCCCAAGTCCACCATTTAAAGAAACTGCAGAAGCTAATCTATCCCAGCTTATGCCTAGCCCCATTCCCCCTTGAAAAATGGGATATTTTATAGTATGTTTTCCTATTTGTAAGGGTTGTAAATTCATTCTTTTACCTTTAATTTTGCAAATTTTCTTTTACCTATTTGTAAGATGTATTCTCCTTGTTCTAAATGCATTTGCTCGTCGCTAACTTTTTGAGAATTTACACTTACTGCATTAGCACTGATGCTTCTTCTTGCCGCAGAAGTAGAGCTTTCCAAACCACATTCAACCAAAGCCTTAGCAAGCCAAATTTTTCCTTGTATTTCAAACTCAGCCATATCACTTGGTAAAGCATTTTGAGAATGAATTCTATCAAATTCAGATTTAGCATTATTAGCCTCTTCTTTGGAGTGAAAACGCTCCGTAATCTCTAAAGCTAAATTTTCTTTAGCTTTTTTAGGATGTAAATTGCCTTGTTCTATATCTTTTTTTATTTGCGCGATTTCTTCTAGGCTTTTTTGACTTAAAAGTTCATAATATCTAAACATCAATTCATCGCTAATACTTAAAATTTTAGCATACATATCATTAGCTTTTTCTGTAACACCAATGTAATTATTTAAACTCTTACTCATTTTGTTTACACCATCTAAACCTTCGAGTAAAGGCATCATAATCACAGCTTGTTCTTTCCCTAAATTATAAACTCTTTGAAGCTGTCTTCCCATTAAAAGATTAAATTTTTGATCCGTTCCGCCCATTTCAATATCGCTTTTTAAAGCCACGCTATCATATCCTTGAAGCAAAGGATATAAAAACTCGCAAATCGAAATAGGGCTTTGTTCTTTAAATCTCTTGGTAAAATCGTCACGCTCAAGCATTCTAGCTACACTAAAAGTTGAAGTAAGCTCTACTATACCCGCGGCTCCAAGTTCATTAAGCCAAGTAGAATTAAACTTAATCTGTGTTTTTTCTTTATCCAAAACCTTAAAAACCTGTGTTTCATAAGTTTTAGCATTGATTAAAACTTGCTCTTTATCCAGCTTTTTACGCGTTGCACTTTTTCCACTTGGATCACCAATTTGTCCTGTAAAATCTCCAATCAAAAACTGCACAATAGCTCCATGTTTTTGCAAAAAAGCCATTTTTGTTAAAACCACGCTATGGCCTAAATGTAAATCAGGTGCTGTAGGATCAAATCCTGCCTTTATAAAGAAATTTTCACCCTTTTCATAATAATTTTTAATTAATTTTTCTATTCTTTCTTCATCAATAAGCTCTGCACAGCCACGCTTAACTTCTGCTAATATTTTTTTTATATCCATAATAAACCTTTTTAACCTTCTTTATAAGCATCATTTAAAGATGTAAAATCTAAAATCTTACAACGAGATTTTAACCTATCCTTGACACTATCTGGGTTGATATTATCAGGAATTTCCATTGTAATCTCAAAATAATCTACCGCCGAATTTAAATCACTTGATAAATTAATTGTTAATAAATTTATCTGCATTTTAGCTAAAAATGCCAAAAATTCCGCTAAAACACCTTTTTTATTTTCCAAAGAAAAAATCAATTTATAAGATTTAGGGATGTTAGAATCCCATTTTATAAATACCATATCTTGATTATTATCTATCATTTTATCAGCTCTATCGCAAAGCTTATGATGGACAATAGCGTTACCACCTTTAACAAAAGCTAAAACAGCATCACCTCTTTTTGGATGGCAACAAAAATCAAAATCCACATTAGCGATTTTATGGTTACAATATAGAGTAAAATTTCCTATTTTTTGCTCTTTAATCTCATATTTATCAAACCAATATGACTTCTTGGCGTATTTTTTAAGACCATTAACTATATCTTTCAAATAAGCACTATCTGTTGCTACTTGTCTAATACGTCTGGCTAAATTTTCTTTTTCTATCCAAGTTTCAATTCTGTTTTTATCAACTCCAAAAATAAAACTTAACATATTAATAGAACTTGCTAGATTAATCTCTCTGATTTTTTGCTTACAAAATTCCCTTATACTTGCTTTTGCTTTTCCTGTTTTAACACTATCTATCCAAGAACAGCGATAAAATTTATCATTGCTAGTAACCACTCGCACAATATCGCCATTTTTAAGCTCAGTTAACAAAGGTACTTTAATACGATTTACATAAGCACTTTTTGCATGAAGCCCTACTTTGGTATGCACTTCATAAGCAAAATCAAGAACCGTTGCACCACGAGGCAAAGTGAAAATTTCTCCCTTAGGAGAATAAACTGCAACATCTTCAACATAAAGACTATCTTTAGCATATTCATAAAGTTCAATAGCATTATAATCTTCTGCATTTTCAAGATTGTTTATACTTTGCATTGAAATATCTGTAAGCCAATCAAGACGAGGCGCAACCACGCTACCATCTTCTTTATATTTCCAATGCGCTGCTATACCAAATTCCGCAATTTTATGCATATCAAAAGTTCGAATTTGTGCTTCTATAATACTTTTAGCATCAAAAAGTGTGGTATGTATGGTTTGATAACCATTTTGTTTAGGCAAGGCTATATAATCCTTAAAACGCGAAACCAAGGGATTAAAATGTGTATGTAAAATTCCCAAAGCTAAATAACAATCGCTTACTTTTTCAACCAAAATTCTTACCCCAAGTAAATCAAGAACTTCTTCAATACCAATGCCTTTTCTTTGCATTTTAAGATAAATAGAATAGCTATGTTTAATGCGTTTTTGAATTTCAAAACTACCTTGTCTAAAGCCATTGCTCAAAAATAAAAGTTCGATTTTAGAAATAAATTCATTTAAACCTAATTGCATTTCTTGATTGTTGGAATTGATATAATTGTCAATAAGCTTGTACTCATCTGGCATAAGATATTTAAAACTAAGGTCTTCCAAATAATTTTTTATGCTTGAAATACCAAGTCTATGGGCTATTGGGGCATATACAACTAAAGTTTCTTCGCTGATTCTTTTTTGCTTATCTTCTCTTAAAATATCAAGAGTAAGCATATTATGCAGTCTATCGCATAACTTCACAATCAAAACCCCAACATCTTCAATACTTGCTAAAAGCATATTTCTGAAAGTCAAGGCTGATTTAGTTAAACTTTTTTTAGATTTTGATGAAATGAGATTATCTTCTCTAATTTCTATAATTTTAGTAAGCCCTAAAACAAGTTTTAAAACCTCAGAACCAAACTGCTCTCTAAGTTCTTCTTCGGTGCAGTTTGTATCTTCGATCACATCATGCAATAAAGCAGCTAAAATATTGCTTTTATTTTCACTTAAAAATCCAACCAGTGTTGCTACTAAAATAGGATGTACCGCATAAGGCTCTCCACTTTTTCTAAACTGCCCTTCATGGCAAAATATACAGTAATCTACTGCTTTTTCAAGAATGGCATCGTGGCCACAAATTTCGAAAAGTAAAACCTTAGCAGCTTCTAAATCTTTACAATTTTTTACATTATCGATTAATTGTTCAAGTAATAATTCTTCATCGATTGGTTTCAACTAAACCCTCTAAAGTGATTTTATTTTCTGCAATTTCATATAAAGCTATATCTGCAAGTTTATTTTTATTTTTATCAAAATCCACTAAAGGAGTCGCACCATTTGCTAATTGCTCTGCTCTTTTTGCCACCACTAAAGAAAGACGATATCTATCATTGCCCATTTTTTCCAAAGCTTTTGCCGCTACTTCTTCTATTCTTTTATCCATAATTTTCTCCTTAATTATTTTTAACGATTGAACAAAGGCTAGTATCACCTTGTATAATTTTAAGCAAATTACCCTCTTCAAACATATTACAAACCACTATAGGAAGTTTGTTGTCTTTAGCTAAAGCTATCGCTGTATCATCCATCACTTTAATATTATCTTGCATAGCCTCATCATAACTTAAAGTATTTAAAAATACTGCATCATCAAATTTTTTTGGATCTTTATCATAAACTCCATTAACTTTTGTAGCTTTTATTACCATATCTGCATCAATTTCTACAGCTCTTAAAATAGCTGTTGTATCTGTAGTAAAATAAGGATTTCCAGTGCCTGCAGCAAAAACCACAACACGACCCTTTTCTAAGTGTCTTTGTGCTCTTCTCATAATATAAGTTTCACAAAATGCTTCCATCTGAATAGCACTTTGAACCCTCACTTCAAGCCCAGAGCTTTCCAAGGCTTCTTGAATGGCAATAGCATTGATAACCGTAGCAAGCATTCCCATATGATCGCCACTTGTCCTTTTAATCAATCCGCCCTTAGCAGCACTTACTCCACGAATAATATTGCCACCACCTATAACTATGCCTACTTCTATTTGATTTTTTACAAGTTCTTTAATCTCTGAAGCTATGAATTTTAAAATAGAATTTTCTATGCCAAAGCCATTTTCACCTGCTAAAGCCTCTCCTGAAAATTTTACTAAAACTCTTTTTCTCTCTTGCATTATTTCTCCTTATTTAACTTGAAATTATATTTTAAATTCCATTAAATTTAGCTAATTTAAGCTAATGAGTTCCAAAGGATTGATATGAAAATTTTTTTGAGTTACTTCAAAAGTAAGATCATTTTTTATTCTACCCACTACGGCACCTTTTTTAATATTCTTACCAACTTTAATATTAGGAGCAATCTTATCTAAATGTGCGTATATTGTATGTATGCCATTATCATGTTCAACAATAACAACTCGAGCTAACATACTAGTATCTTTGGCAAAAACTATTTTTCCATCTAGCACATTTTTAACAACTGCATCGCTTTTATTGCTTCTTAAAACTACATTCTCGTTAAAAATTTTAAGATTGTAAACAGGATCAACATAATTTCCAAATTTTTGCTTCACAGTAAAAGAATCCAATGGAGCTATGGTTTTTTTTCCTGTGTAACGCTTGACTGAACCTCCTTGATAGCTTGAACCTAATTGTCTTATTTGTTGATTATTTTTTACTATTTTAGTATCATTTTTGCTTGAATTTACATTTTCTTTATCATTAATAATTTTTAATTGATTTAATGTTTTTCTAAGCTCTTCTTGCTGAGCTTGTAAGTCATCAAGTTTTTTTGCATATATAGTTCGATCTGTTTTTTGTTTGTTGATTTCACTAATTTGTTTTTGTTTTAAACTTTGAAGTTTAGCTAATTGAGCGTTGTAATCCTTAAGACTATCATTGATTTTCTTAATCTGAGCTTGTTTATCATCAATAAGCCTATTTACTCCCTCATAATCTTTAGAAATTTTTAAAATTTCTTCATTTAAAACTTTGTTTAAACTTCCTAAAATTTCAAAAGCCATAAAACTTTCTTCACTTTCAATATAGCCTTGAGGGATAGGTAAATCATAAGCAAAATCTTTAGCCATTAAAGATATAAGCTTACTTTCCATATTTGATTTACTTTTAAGCAAATCTTCATTTTGGCTTGTAAGGGTGTTTAACTCTTGATTTTGAGCCTTAGCGCTTGCTTCAAGCTTAGAAGTTTGTGAATTTAAGCCTTCAATTTGTAAGCTTAAGTCTTTCAAACTTTTTTCACCATTTAAAATATCACTAGCCAAATCTTCAAGTTTTTTGTTTAGCTGTTCTTGTATACGTTTATTTTCTTCTAAACTTTTTGTTTTTTCATTTATAGCATTTGCTAAACTTATATCAACAAATAAAAAAAAACAAAAAAAGATAAGAATGTTTTTTCTCATCTTTTAACCTTAAACATAACCGTATTTACACACAACAAGCAAATAAACAAAGTAGCTAAAAAAATTAAAGTCAAATGTAAAATAAAATTAATAGGTGGAAAAATAATATCTACAGCCTTTAAGCTTTCTTGGATAATAGAAAGATCAAAAATTTGGGTAAAAAAGGCAAGCAAAATAATAAAAGCAATAAAACAATCAACCACAACTACCTTATAAAGCATAAAAGATCTAAACCAAAACGGAGCTCCAAATAAACACATAATTTCAATACGATCGGTATGTTCATAAAGCCAAATTCTCATCTGTTTTAAAAACAAAACAAAGGCAAGTAAAATAATGATAAATAAAAATAACCAAAAAACAAATTTCATCAAAATAAGTAAGGAATATATCTTATCATGGGTTTTGGAAAAAGTTTCAACCCTGCTAACACCTACAATATTTAAAAGTTGATTTTTAATTGAATTTAGTTCATTTTGATCAGGCAAAGAATTTAATTTTAAAGTATAAAATTTTGGCAGAGAATCTTTTAAAACTTTCAAATTCTTTTCAGAAACATCATTTTTCAAACGATCGATTAAATCCTTAGGATCTAAAGATTCAAGTCCAGCAAAAAATGGTACTTTTGTTTTTACCACATTCTGATCAAGTTCAGTTTTACTGACAACTATAATATTATAATCTTTATTAACAAGTTCTTCATAATGTTTTAAAGTTGCATTTGTAATCAAAATAAACTCAAAAGCAAACATCATAAACAATAAAGATAAAATTAAAGATAAATGTGTTTTAAAAAATTTCATTCATTTTTCCATTTTCTATATTAAAACGACGATAATCCACTCTTAAATTGCTAGGAATTCTATGTGTTACCACTATAACACAAGTTCTTAAAAGTTCTCTAGCAGACTTTAAAAGAGTCCATATAATATCAGAAGAATACTCGTCCAAATTTCCCGTTGGCTCATCGCAAAGCAAAAGCTTTGGATTATGAGCTAAAGCCCTAGCCATAGCGACGCGTTGTTGCTCACCACCACTAAGTTGATTAGGCAATTTATCTGCTTTAAAAGTTAAATTTACATGCTTTAAAAGCTTAGCAGCTTGATCATGGCATACTTTTTTACTATAACCTTTAATCATTAAAGGCAACATAACATTTTTTTCAACACTATATTCTTGTACAAGTTTATAATCTTGAAAAATAATCCCTATTCTTTGACGCAATTTTAAAAGTTCTAAATTTCCAATTTTATTCATCAAAGATCCACATACTTCAAGCTTGCCAGAAATAGGTTCTAAATCCCCATAAAAAGACTTTAAAAGCGTACTCTTGCCACTCCCACTTTTACCAGTAATAAAAACAAAATCATCATCCTTAAAAGCAAAACTCGCTTCTTTAATAACTAGTTCATCATAACCTAAAGTAAGTTTATTTGCTTGGATTAAATTAGGCATCCTTTTTCCTTAATTTCCCTTTTTAAATTTTTAAATTATGCTTTATTTTTGCTTAATTTTCAAGAAAAATTATATTTTAAACTGAACTTTTAAAATTTCTTTTAATTCATTTACCGCTTTAATGTTTTCTTGAATTTTAAATGGTTCTTTAAAAGCAAAATCAATCGTTTTATCAAGATGCAAATAACAATGTTCAGGCTTATTAAAAGCTCCAAAAGCAACCTTTAAAAGCAAATTCTCATCTTGTTTATAGATGCTTTCAAAATGCAAGAAAAAATCATCTTTTTTTATAGTAATATTTTTAAAGTTCTGCTCTATTTTTTTTAAATCCTCTCTAGAAAATTCAACCGATGAGAGATTAAATTCATTTAACTCATAATTTTTACAGTCTTGGTTAAAATTCCACACCCAAAGATCATATATATTTTTTTCTTGCTTTTTCCATCTATCTTCATATTTGCTTGAAATTTCTAAATTTTCATTTTTTCTAAGACTAAATTTTGGCGCAGGAAAAGTCAAAAATTGCTCTAAAGTAAAATTAAAATACTCAAAACTATCTGTTCTAAGCTCAAAACGACCATTTTGAACTAAAACCCTAGCACATTCTTTGCAAAAATCCTTCCCAATAACTCGCCTATGAGGCTTTTTGTCCCAAGGAACAGGAAAATGTAAAAAAATCTTTTCAACTGATTTTGATTTTAATACACTCAATAACAATCTCGCATCACTTTGGATTAGCAAAATATTATTTACATTTTGTGCCTTAGCAAGTTTAGCTACTTGAGTTAAAGCTGGATTGTAAATTTCCACCCCTAAAATTAAAACATTTGGATTTTCTTTTGCTTGATAAAGCAAATGTCTTCCTGATCCAAAGCCTATTTCTATATAAATTTTACCTTGAAGTCTAGATAAAAGTTCATCAAAGTTATCAACGATAAATGGTGTTTTTTCAATTAAAGCATTGTTTTTAAGTCCAAAAGCTTCATTGATAATATCCTCACAAAAACCTTCTTTAAAGATTTTTAAAGCCTTTTGTAGATAACCTATTTTAGAAGGTTTTGTATATTTATCGCCTTTAATCACAAAACCATTTTGTGCTTTTTTAATCTGCAGAAAAAAACTCTCTTCTTGAACCTTTGTATAAATAAGACTAACATTATCATTCTTAGCAAGCCAAAGAAATTCAACATCATCCTTGCTATAAGGCAGATTCATTTCTTTGATCTTTTTGCTTCTAAAATTTGGCACTACTGAGCCGCCTTAACTTTGCTTGAAGGTTCTGAACAAAGCCCAGCCGAATCAATAGCAATAACTTCATAACTATATTCCACCCCTGGTAAAGCTTTTACATCTTTTAATCGCTTTTCTTTAATGCCTTTAAAAACTGCATTTTGCTCTCCACCATAGCGTCTTACTTCATATTCAACAGCTCTAGTATCATTATCACTCCATTCTAAATTTATCCCTTCGCTTGTGCTTTGAGCCAAAATAATACTAGGAGCCAAAGGATTATCTAAAGTTCTACCCTCTACACCATCTTTTGGCATAGGACTTTCAAGACCATCTTTATCCACTATTGTTACTTTATAATACTTGCTTTTACCTGCTCCTTCTACTATATCCTCATAAGAATTTTTATCAGTCTTTGCCAAAACACTAAAAGGAAGGAAGCTTGAGCTCGTAGAATAAACTTTATAATAAGAAAAATCTTCATACGTAGGAGCATCCCAAGTTAAAATGATTTTATTAGAACCATCTGTGCTAGCACTTAAATGCTCAACTTGAGGGGGTAAAGCCTTGCTTGTAGAACTTACAACTTGACTTGGCTCACTCTTTATCCCATTAAAACTCACAGCAATAATTCTATAACTTGAATTTTCATTAGGTTTTAAATCACTATCGATGTATTCAGCGTTTAAGCGATTTTTTACTTCTGCAATTTTTTTAAATTCTTTATCATCACCTTTAGTTCTTTCAATAATATAAGAATCAACCCTAAAATCAGGATGCGGACGCCAAATAAGTTTAATACGATTAGGCAAATTGGTCACAGCTTGAATAAAAGGAACAGCTTCAAGTCTTGGAGCTGTGCTCACTTCTATAACCTTGCCATCTTCTGAAATTTGTCCTTGCTCATTAAAGCTTTTCATCATATAACGATACTTAGTACCAGGCTCTAATTTAGTATCTACATAATGAGTTTGAAACTTATCTTTAATAGTGCCTACAAGTTTAAAATCAGGATTTTCATCACTAGAACGATACAAATAAAATCCTTTGATATTTTCATTATATAAAGGCTCCCATTCAAAAGCAATATTACTCATATCACCAAGACTTTTTAAACTTTCAACCTTTGGTAAGCTTTCATTTACGGCAGGCTCTTTACTTGAAGCTAGCGAATTCATTTGCGAAACACTACAAGCGCTAAGCAAAAGAGTTAAAAAACTCAAGTAAAAACTCAAGCGAAATCTTTTCATCATTCTCTCCTAAATTAATTTGTTCAAACATAATGTTTTTAAAATCTTCCATCAAAGGTGCTTTAACAAAAATTTGCTCTTTAGTTTTTGGATGGATAAAATACAAAAAATAGGCATGCAACATTATCCTACAATCATACTTACCCTTATAACCATACAAACTATCGCCCAAAATATGGCGATTTAAACTAGCCAAATGCGCTCTAATTTGATGAGTTCTTCCTGTAAAAAGCTTAGCAGCCATCAGAGTTAAATTTTCAGTTTTTACTACATTTATGAAAGCTGATTTTGCATTTTTACTGAATTTATTTTCCTTATCTATGGCTATTTTTTTAATAGCATTAGAAGGCGAACGCATTAAAAATTTTTCTACTATAATTTTATCTTCTTTTAGTGGCAAATCAATTAACGCAAGATAAATTCTTCCCATGCTTTTATCTGCAAGCTGTTCGCTTAATCTTTGGTGGGTGAAATTATTTTTCGCTATTAGTATAGCCCCACTTGTATCTTTATCTAATCTATGAACAAGACCAGCTCTTATCTCTCCTCCTAAATTTGATAAAGTATATTTTTTTTCTATCAACCAATCCACCAAAGTGGCATTTTTAACACTACTTGCTCCATGAACGACTAAATTTGAAGGTTTATTTAAAACAAGCAAATCTTCATCTTCGTATAACACATCAATATCAAAATCCACTTCAAACTGAGGTTTTATCTCATCGTAAAGCTTTAAACTTACAATAGAAATAATATCACCATTTTTAAGCTTAAATGAATTTTTATCTTGAATTTTATAATTAACCTGTACGCAATCTTTTTCTATAAGTAAAGCAACTTGATTGCGACTTTGGTTTAATTTTTTAGCCAAAAACACATCAAGCCTTGAATTTTCATCTACTAAAAAAGTTTGCATTTTTTCCTTGGAGGTTTTGATAAATTTAAAATTTTAGTTTATAATTATAGCTTTATATTACTAACTGAAGGCAAATTTTGTTTAGATTAGATAGAAGAATTTTAACTCATTTTGACTATATGCAACCCATTTTATTTTTACCCATAATTCTTATTTCATTTTTCTTGATCTTTGAAGCTAATCCTTTTTTAGCAGAAAAACAGTTTGTTTATGCCTGTGTGGGATTGTTTGCTTTTATGGTTTTTTTCTTCTTTCCCATAAGGAAATTTATTTGGATTATTCCAGTTGCTTATTGGATTAATATTTTTTTATTGCTAAGCGTAGATATTTTTGGGGTTGAAAAATTAGGTGCTAAAAGATGGCTTGAAATTCCTTTTACTCACTTTACTATACAACCTTCTGAAATTTTTAAACCTAGTTTTATTTTAATGCTTGCTTATCTTATTTATCAAAATCCTCCTCCAAAAAATGGATACAAACTTAAACAATTCATCAAACTTAGCTTTTACATCATCTTACCTTTTTTGCTAATTGCAAAAGAACCTGATTTAGGAAGTGCTATGGTTTTACTACTTGTTGGTTTTGGAGTGCTTTTTATCATGGGAGTTCATTATAAAATTTGGTTAAGTATTGTTATAGCTATAAGTGTTAGTTCTCCTATTATTTATACACATCTTTTAAAGCCCTACCAAAAGCAAAGAATTCATGATTTTATTTCAGAAAAACCAAGCTATCAAGTAGCCCAATCAATGATAGCTATTGGAAATGGTGGTTTAACTGGAAAATCTCAAGATGAAGCTACGCAAACTCATTTTAAATTTTTACCTATTTCAACTAGTGATTTTATTTTCGCTTATATGATAGAAAGATTTGGATTTATTGGGGGATTGACATTAATTATATTTTATATTTTACTTATTTTTCATCTACTTAGTTTAAATTATAAACTTAAAGATGATTATTTTACTAGAGTTGCTATTAATTGTGTTGCATTATTTATTTTTATTTATGCGGCAGTAAATATCTCAATGACTATAGGTTTTGCACCAGTAGTTGGGATCCCTTTGCCTTTTTTTAGTTATGGTGGAAGTTCTTTTACTATTTTTATGATTTTTTTTGGAATTTTACAGCATTTAATCACTTTTAGATATTTTTGGATGGATATAAAGGCTAAATAAAATATTTTTAAGCATTAATAAGATATAATTTTATCTTTTAATTCAACTTAGGCGGATTTATAGCTCAGTTGGTTAGAGCAACCGGCTCATAACCGGTTGGTCGCAGGTTCGAGTCCTGCTAAATCCACCATTCTATTATAAGTTATAGACTCTCTCTTTAAAATAATAATTTTTAGTCCTTTAAATATTTCGGTCTTGTGTAAAAAAATATGTGATGTGATTTTTTGAAAGATAAAGTGGTGGTTAGAGGCAGAATCGAACTGCCGACACGCAGATTTTCAGTCTGCTGCTCTACCGACTGAGCTATCCAACCACTTAGTTTGATAAAGTAAAAATGTAATTGTATCTTTTTTTCTTTAATTTAAGTTTAAATACAAAAATAAAATTTTATTTCCCTTAAAGTTTTAATAAGATAGAATACCCGCTTTAGATCATTATCAAATGGAAATTTTTTGAAACAATTTGGATTAGATAGACGAACTTTTAAAATTTTACTAGCTGGTTATATTATTATTGCATTGTTTGGGGCTTTATTGCTACATTCAAGCTGGGCACATACAACTCCTATTGATTTTTTAGATGCCTTTTTTACAAGCACATCTGCTGTTAGTATGACAGGATTGGCAGTTAAGAACACTGCGGTTGATTTTACCTTAGCAGGACAAATTATTATCTTAGCTTTGGTACAAATTGGAGGCTTGGGATATATGGGTATAGGTTTGTTTGTTTATATACTCATACGCAAAAAAGTGGGATTTAGTGCAAGAAATTTACTAAAAGAGTCTTTATTTTATCCATCAATGGATGGTTTATTTAAATTTTTTAAAAAGGTTTTACTGTTCATTTTTACTATAGAATTGATAGGTGCTATACTTCTTACCATGCGTTTTGCCCTTGAAATGAATTTTAAGAAAGCTTTATGGTTTGGAATTTTTCATTCTATTAGCGCTTTTAATAATTCTGGGTTTACCATATTTGAACATGGACTTATAGCTTACAAACATGATATAGCAATTAATCTTATTATCACTTCTTTGATTATTATTGGAGGGCTTGGATATTTTGTTTTGGTTGAATTATACTTTTTTCAAAGAAAAAAATTGCAAAATTTAAGCCTACATACAAAAATGGTTGTTGTTGCAAGTATTTTTCTTATTTTCTCTTCAACGCTTATTATTTTTGCTTTTGAATACTCAAATCCTCAAACTATAGGACATTTTTCATTTTTTGATAAAATTTTAAGCTCATATTTTATCGCTATTAATTACCGCACAGCAGGATTTAACACCTTAGATATGGGACATTTGCATGATGCGAGCTTATTTTTTGGATCATTGTTTATGGTTATTGGTGGTGCACCAGGAGGAACAGCTGGGGGTATGAAAGTAACAACTGTAATGGTTTTATTGCTCTATGCTTATTGGAGTATCCGAGATGGAAGAGTTAGAATTTTTGGACATGAAATTCCAAGAGAAACTATATCTAAAGCTTTTATTATAGCTGTAGGTTCAGCTGTTTATATAGTAATAGCTGTTATTTTGCTTTCCTTGCTAGAGTCAAATTTTGATTTTATAGCCTTACTTTTTGAAACTTCTTCAGCTTTTGCAACGGTAGGAATTTCGGTAGGAAATGGTGGAACTTTATCTTTATGCGCTTTGTTTAGCGATCCTAGCAAGGTGATTATCATCATTATGATGCTAAGTGGCAGGATAGGTGTTTTTGCTTTTTTACTCTCGGTATTCAAACAAGACAAAGCTATTCATTTAAAATTCCCTGAAGGAAAGGTTAATTTATAAAGGTAAAATCGTGAAAAATCTTAATTATGGAATCATAGGACTTGGAAAATTTGGATCAGTTGTAGCAGATGAACTCATTGCTGGAGGTCATACTGTTATCGTTGCGGATAAAGATGAGGAAGCTTTAAAAAGTATACAAAATCCTCCAAGCTATGCTTATATTTTAGATTCTACAAATATTTCAGCCCTAAAAGAAGCAGGCTTTCATGATGTTGAAGTTGTTATTGTTAGCATAGGAGAAAATGTTGAAAAATCAATCCTTACTCTTATGGCGCTTAAAGATATAGGTGTTAAAAATATCATTGCTAAAGCAACCTCTAATATCCATGGTCAAATTCTTTCTAAGTTAGGTGCAACAAAGGTTATTTATCCTGAAAAAGAAAGTGCTAAAAGACTAGTAAAAGAATTTTTAACTAAAGATGCTGATTATGAAGTTTTTGATCTTTCAGCAAATACTATACGAGCTATTAAGATCAATATAGATGAAAAATTAGCAGGAAATTCTTTAAAACATATAGCACAAAATATGAAAGTGATTTCTTATAAAAAATTAAATAGCGACTGGGAAATATTGCCTGATTTAGAAACCACGACAGTTTATAGTGGAGATGTTGTAATACTCCTTGGAACAGTTAAAGAACTTAGAGAATTTGAACACTAAACAAGATTTAAAGCCTTGCAAGCCTTTACAAAACGCTTTAAGGCTGTTTTTTCTTTGGTAGAAATTTTATGATATATAACTTCATCTAAATAATATCTAACATCTTTTATATCTAAATCCCTTGTTTTGGCATAATTTTGCAGTATATAATAAGGAATTTTAATCTTTGTTTTTGGAAATTTTTTCAAAATTTGTTTATATAAAGCTTTTTTTTGCACACAAGAAAATCTAGCAAAAACAAAAGGCAATCCTGTTTTTTCGTGCCATTTTGCACATAAATCGATATATTTAGAAGGATCTTTTAGATAAAGCTTTAAAGCCTTATCACCTATAATTACTTTTCCATCTTGTTTTAATACTTTAGCTAAAGCATTTGAAGTTGCTGAACTTGGATCTTTGGCATTTGATGTATTTTTTTCTACTAATACACTTAAAACTCTTTTATTAGCACAAATACCCAAATCTAAATTTTTATATTTTTTTCTAGCACTTTCTATGCTTGAAATGATAGCTGCATCAATTCTTCTATAAAATAAATCTTTATTTAGCTTACTTGGAACTCCTTTTTTATACTCCATACTTGCTTTATAACCATTAGGTAGGGGATATTTCTTAAGATATATATGTAAAGGTAAAAGATTAATATAATCAATTTTTCCAAAAATCATCTCTTTTAAAGAGTGTTAAACACTCTATCTCCTGCATCTCCAAGCCCTGGGATAATATAACCTTTTTCATTTAAACCTTCATCAATACAAGCCACAAAAACTTCCACATCACCATGCACTTGGCTAAATTTTTGCAAACCTTGCAAAGCAGTAAGTATGGATATAAATTTTATTTTTTTAACTCCTTGGCTTTTTAAAAAATTACAAGCCTCTATAGCAGTTCCACCTGTAGCAAACATAGGATCTATGACAATAGCGGTGCGTTTTTTTGCATCTTTGGGAAGTTTTTGAAAATAAAAATCCGCCTTTAAAGTTTCTTCATTTCTTACAAATCCCAAAAATCCAACACTTGCATCAGGAATCATCTTAAAAACACTTTCAAGCATTCCTAATGCAGCTCTTAAAATAGGGCAAATCATAATTTTTTCATCAAGTTTTTTTACTGTAGTTTTTTGTATAGGTGTTGAAATTTCAATTTCTTTTAAAGAAAAATCTTTACTCGCTTCAAAAAGTAAAAAAGATGAAATTTCATCGATTAACATGCGAAATTGAAAGGGCTTTGTCTCTTTAGCCCTTAAAATTCCTAATTTATGTTCGATCAATGGATGATTGATACAATGAATATTTTTCATTTTAAGCTTTCAAAATAAGCTTTCTCGTTAAAATTTTTTACCTTAGCCACACCATCTTTTACCGCAGCTGCTGCTACAGCTGTACTTACTGCAGCTTTTACTCTTTCATCAAAAGGTTTTGGTATGACATAATCTCTTCCAAATTCTAAAGTACTTAGATTGTAAGCCTTTTTAACCGCATCACTTACAGGAAGTTTTGCAAGATCTGCTAATGCTTTAGCAGCAGCTACTTTCATATTTTCAGTGATTTTACTTGCACGCACATCTAAAGCCCCGCGAAAAATAAAAGGAAAACCTAAAACATTATTGATTTGATTTGGATAATCACTTCTTCCTGTTCCTACAATCGCATCTTTTCTAAGTCTAGCCACATCTTCAGGCATCACTTCAGGGATAGGATTTGCCAAAGCAAAAATTACAGGATCTTTTGCCATACTTAAAACCATTTCATCATCAAGAATTTTTGGCGCACTAAGTCCTAGGAAAACATCAGCTCCTTTTAAAACTTCTTTTAAAGTCTTTTCCTTAGAATCAACAGCAAATTCAAGCTTTTGAGGAGTTAAATCATTTCTATCCTTAGAAACAACACCTTTGCTATCTACTAAAATAATATTTTCAACCCCTAAATTTCTATACATCTTAGCACTTGCTATACCTGCGGCACCTGCGCCACTTACAACCACCTTAATGTCTTTAAATTTTTTACCGCTTATCTCCATAGCATTCATAAGTCCCGCAGTTGAAATAATAGCCGTTCCATGCTGATCATCATGCATTACAGGAATTCCTAAATCTTGCAAAGCCGCTTCAATTTCAAAACATTTTGGAGCAGCTATATCTTCTAAATTTATCCCACCCACAGTCGGAGCCAAAGCCTTGCAAAAATTTACAATCTCTTCCACACTATGAACATTAATTTCTATATCATAAGCATTTACATTTGCAAATTTTTTAAACAAACAAGCCTTACCTTCCATAACAGGTTTTGAAGCCTGTGCTCCTATGTTTCCAAGTCCTAAAACAGCAGAACCATCGCTAACTATAGCTACCAAATTAGCCTTGTTTGTATAAGTATAAGCAAGCTCATTATCTTTAGCGATTTCAAGGCAAGGTTCTGCAACTCCTGGGCTATACGCCAAAGATAGATCATAACTTGTAGCCATTGGCTTACTTGGCACAATATCAATTTTCCCACCTAAATGGTATTTTAAAGCTTCTTCTTTTAAATTCATTTTATTTTCCTCTAACTTTTAAAAAATTTTCTATTCTTTTTTTACACTCATCAACCCCTAAAAATTCTAATACTTCAAAAATACTAGGACTTACCGCACTCCCTATTAAAGCTATGCGTATAGGCTGAGCCAAATCTTTTAACTTTGCTTCTTTTTTTTCTAAAAAATCATTTGTAAAATCTTCAAAATCTTTACCTGTTTTTTGATCTTTAAGCGTATTAGCAAATACTTGGAGCAATTCTAAATTATTTTCGTTAACAAATTTTTGCACTGCATTTTCATCATAATTTTGCGGCGTATTAACTATGCTTTTTGCACCATTGATAATATCATGCAAGGTTTTTGCACGCTCTCTTAATAAATCAAGTAAAAATCCTGCCTTTTCATAAACAGATAAATCAAAGCCAAGATCTTTAAGCTGACGGTTAATCTCTTCAAAAGGTAAAGTTTTAATATAATGAGTATTAAGCCATTCAAGCTTTTTAGCATTATAACAAGATGCGCTTTTATTGATATGATAAGGATCAAAAAGTTTTTTCAAATCTTCTAGTGAAAAAACCTCATCATCACCGTGACTCCAACCTAAACGCACAAGAAAATTAAGCAAAGCTTGAGGTAAAATTCCCATTTCTTTGTATTCCATAACATCAGTTGCCCCATGTCTTTTTGAAAGCTTTTTACCATCTTCTCCATGTATCATAGCCACATGAAAAAATTTAGGAATTTTAAAACCCAATGCTTCATAAAGCACAATTTGTTTAGGAGTATTTGAAAGATGATCATCCCCACGAATCACATCACTTACCCCCATTAAAGCATCATCAATAACAACAGTAAAATTATAAGTTGGAGTTCCATCACTTCTTGCAATGATAAAATCATCCATTATATCCTCTGCTTTAAATTTTACCTCGCCTTTAATCCCATCTTCAAAAACAATCTCGCCGCTTTGAGGTGCTTTAATACGCACAACAGGTTCTATACCCTGAGGTGGCGTGCCTGTAAATTCTCTATATCTTCCATCATATCTTGGGCGCTCTTTGGCGGCTTCTTGCTTGGCGCGCAATTCTTCTAATTCTTCTTTACTCATATAACAATAATACGCCTTGTCTTCATCTAAAAGCTTTTTGACATATTCTTTATAAAGATCAAAACGCTCTGATTGGTAAGTTACTTCTCCATCATGTTCTAAACCGCACCATTTAAAAGCTTCGATAATTGCTTTAGTAGCTTCTTTGGAATTTCTTTTTAAATCCGTATCTTCAATACGAAGTAAAAAATTTCCACCATTTTTTCTAGCGTATAAATAATTATAAAGAGCTGTTCTAAGTCCACCTATGTGCAAATACCCTGTTGGGCTTGGAGCAAAACGCGTTGTAAGTTTTTCGTGCATTTTTTGCCTTTTCTTAAATTTTTATTGATATAATGCGATATTTATACTTAAATAAAGGTTTGAAATGAAAAAAATTTTATTAAGTTTTGCATTTTTTGCAAGTTTAGCTAGTGCAAATACCATTAATGCTATAGCTGTAGTTGTAGACAAAGAGCCTATCACGACTTATGATATAGATCAAACTATGAAAGCACTTAAAATTGATAGAAATAAAGCTTTAGGCGTACTCATCAATGAAAAAATGGAAATTTCACAAATGAAACAACTGGGTATTGTAGTCAATGATCTAGAGCTTGATGATGCTATAAATAAAATGCTTGCTCAAAACAAAACTACTTTAAATGCTTTCAAAGCAAATTTAAAATCCAAAAATCAAAGCTATGGACAATTTCGTGCAAATTTAAAAAAAGATTTAGAAAAAAGAAAGCTTTATGAAAAAATCGCAAGTATGGCAAAAACTGATTTTAGTGATGATGGAGCAAAAAAATTTTTCGAACAAAATAAAGATAAATTCACTTTTTATACACAAATTAATGCAAATATTTATTTATCAAACAATCCTCAAACTTTAGAAAATATCAAAAATACAAAAAAAACAATCCTTAAACCACAAAATGCATCTTTAAACACAAGCAATGCCGATCCAAGACTTTTAGGGCTTTTATCGCAAATTCCTGTTGGAGGGTTTTCCCCTGTTTTAAATGGAAAAAATGGCTATGAACTTTATGAAGTTAAAAGCAAAGATGGAGCACAAACTCCTGAATACGAACAAGTTAAAAATGAAGTTTTAAACGCTTATGTAAGCGAACAAAGACAAAATTTCATACAGGATTATTTTGATAAACTCCGCTCTAAAATCAATATAGAATATTTAAGATAAAAATTACAATTAAAATTTCCCTTTAATAGGGAAATTTTAATGTCTTGCAAGATAATTTGTATCGTAATTATTATTAATAAAATCAGGATTTTCCATCATAGAAAGATGAAATTCTTTGGTTGTTTTTATCCCACTTATAAGTAACTCATCTAAAGCTACTTTCATTTTTGCAATAGCTTTATTGCGATCTTCTGCCCAAACTACAAGCTTACCTATCATAGAATCATAATAAGGAGGCACGCTATAGTCTTGATAACAATGACTTTCCATTCTGACATTGCGTCCTGCGGGTGGAATGTATTTAGTAATCTTGCCTGGACTTGGCAAGAAAGTTTTAGAATCTTCTGCCGTGATTCTACATTCTATAGAATGCCCATTAAGCTTAATACTTTCTTGAGATGGCAAGGCATAACCTTCTGCCACCTTAATCATTTGTTCTATGATATCAATCCCACTTACCATTTCACTTACACAGTGTTCAACTTGCAAACGTGTATTCATTTCTATAAAATAAAAGTCTAAATTTTTATCAACTAAAAACTCAAAAGTTCCCGCACCTTCATATCCTATAGCTTTGGCTGCCTTAATAGCAGTTTCATGAAGCCTAGTGCGTGTTTTTTCATCAAGCAAAATCGCGGGAGATTCTTCGATAAGTTTTTGATGGCGTCTTTGCATAGAACAATCTCTTTCACCCACATGAATCACATTACCAAAACTATCTCCTATAACCTGCACTTCTATATGGCGCGGATTTTGAATATATTTTTCCATATACATAGTTCCATCGCCAAATGCTGTCATAGCCTCGCTTTCAGCTGACCAATACGCTTTTTCAAGATCTTTTTCATTTTCAACCACACGCATACCACGACCACCACCACCTGCAGCTGCTTTTAAAATCACAGGATAGCCTATTTCTTTAGCAAGTTTTTTAGCTGCTTCAGCTCCTGCTAAAGCCCCATCACTTCCTGGGATTACAGGCACGCCTGCTCTTTGCATTACTTGTTTAGCTTTTGATTTATCACTCATTAAATTCATAGCTTCTACAGAAGGACCTATAAATTTGATGTTATGTTTAGCACAAATTTCAACAAAATTTTGATTTTCACTTAAAAATCCATATCCTGGAAAAATCGCATCTGCTTCAGCAATTTCAGCTGCTGTGATAATAGCTGGGATATTTAAATAACTTTCAGAACTTCTTGCTTTTCCTATACAAATGCTTGCATCAGCGTATTTTAAATATAAAGCATCTTTATCTGCTTCAGAATACACACAAATTGCTTTTTTACCCATTTCTTTAATCGTTCTTAAAGCGCGTAGTGCTATTTCTCCACGATTAGCAATTAATATGCTTTTAATTTCCATTTTATAATTTCTCCACCGCAAATAAAGGCATTCCAAATTCTACAGGCTGACCATCAGCAACTAAAATTTCAGCGATCCTGCAATCAAATTCCGCTTCAATTTCATTCATGATTTTCATCGCTTCGATAATAGCTATAGTATCGCCTTTTTTAACCGTGCTACCCACTTTTACAAAAGGTGCTGCACCTGGGCTTGGAGCTTGATAGAAAGTTCCCACCATAGGGCTGTTTATACTTGGCTTGTTTGATTTTGCATTTTGACTAGGTTGAGCTTCATTTACAACACTTACATTGATAGGTTGTGGAGCTGGAACTGGAGGACAAACAGGAGCTGGAACATCGCAACACATATCTCTTTCAAGTTCTATTTCAAAACCATCTTGTTCTTTGATCTTAATTTTACTAATATTTGCTTCAGCAAAAAGGTTTACTAACTCTTTAATTTCTTCTTTTGTCATAAAATTCTCCTAAAATTTAAGAACTTAATCTTGTATTATATAAAAAAACTTAAAATTTAACTTTAAAAAAGAAAAAAATCATAAAAAATATAGATTTTTTAGGTTATAATCCTTATAAAAAATTACAAATATTAAAAGGTTAAAAATGGGCTTAAAAGCAGATAACTGGATAAGAAAAATGGCATTAGAATACAAGATGATCGAGCCATTTTGCGAAGCAAATATAGGAAAAGGTGTAATAAGCTATGGACTTTCAAGTTATGGCTACGATATACGCGTAGGGCGTGAGTTTAAAATTTTTACCAATGTTAATTCAACCGTAGTAGATCCAAAAAATTTCGTAGAAGAAAATGTAGTAGATTTTGAAGGCAATGTATGTATAGTTCCTGCAAATTCTTTTGCCCTAGCTAGAACTATAGAGTATTTTAAAATGCCTGATGATGTTTTAGCTATTTGTCTTGGCAAAAGCACTTATGCAAGATGTGGTATCATCGTCAATGTTACTCCTTTTGAACCAGGTTTTGAAGGACATATCACTATAGAGATTTCAAACACTACGCCTTTACCTGCAAAAATTTATGCCAATGAAGGCATAGCACAAGTGTTGTTTTTACAAGGCGATGAAAAATGTGATACCACTTATAAAGACAAAAAAGGCAAGTATCAAGCCCAAACTGGCATAACCTTGCCAAGAATTTTAAAATAGGAACACTTGTTGCTTTAATTTTAAAAAAACTTAAGCAAAGGAAGGCAAAATGTTTAACAAAAAAAATATCTTAATCACAGGCGGAACAGGCTCTTTTGGAAAAACCTATACTAAGGTTTTGCTAGAAAATTATAAACCTAATAAGATTATCATTTATTCTCGTGATGAGCTTAAACAATTTGAAATGGCAAGCGTTTTTAATGCTCCTTGTATGCGTTATTTCATAGGAGATGTAAGAGATAAAGAGCGTTTAAGTGCTGCTATGCGTGATGTGGATTTTGTTATACATGCTGCTGCGATGAAGCATGTGCCTATTGCTGAATATAACCCTATGGAATGCATAAAAACAAACATACACGGTGCGCAAAATGTCATCGATGCTTGTTTTGAAAATGGGGTTAAAAAATGTATCGCTCTTAGTACAGATAAGGCTTGCAATCCTGTAAATTTATACGGCGCAACCAAACTTGCAAGCGATAAGCTTTTTGTCGCTGCAAACAACATAGCAGGCAATAAACAAACACGCTTTAGCGTTACAAGATATGGCAATGTTGTAGGTTCAAGAGGTTCAGTAGTGCCTTTCTTTAAAAAACTCATCAGCGAAGGAGCTAAAGAACTTCCTATCACCGATACAAGAATGACTCGTTTTTGGATCAGCCTTGAAGATGGAGTGAAATTTGTGCTGAGTAATTTTGAAAGAATGCACGGAGGAGAAATTTTCATCCCTAAAATTCCTTCTATGAAAATCACCGATCTAGCCCATGCTTTAGCTCCTCATTTAAGCCATAAAATCATAGGTATAAGAGCAGGAGAAAAACTACATGAAATCATGATTTCAAGCGATGATAGTCATTTAACCTATGAATTTGAAAACTACTATGCTATAAGCCCGAGTATTAAATTTGTAGATAAAGATAATGACTTTAGTGTCAATACCCTAGGCGAAAAAGGACAAAAAGTAAAAGATGGTTTTTCTTATAGTTCGGATAATAATCCTTTATGGGCAAGCGAAAAAGAACTTTTAGAAATCATCAATCACACTGAAGGTTTTTAAAATGCTTACTTATTCTCATCAAAACATCGATCAAAGCGATATAGATACACTTATAAAAGCCTTAAAAGATGAAATTTTAACAGGGGGTAAAAAGGTAGATGAATTTGAAGAAGCCCTTTGCGAATATGTGGGTGTAAAACATGCTTGTGTATTAAACTCAGCTACTTCAGCTCTTCATCTTGTCTACACGGCACTAGGTGTCCAAGAAAAAATCGTTTTAACCACCCCTTTAACCTTCGCTGCTACGGCTAATGCGGCCTTAATGGCGGAAGCTAAGGTAGAGTTTATCGACATTAAAAACGATGGCAATATCGATGAAAAAAAACTAGAAGCAAGACTTTTAAAGGATAGCGAAAATATAGGAGCTATTAGCGTAGTGGATTTTGCGGGCAATAGCGTTGAAATGGATGAAATTTCAAGCCTTGCTAAAAAATATAATATTTCTTTAATCGATGATGCAAGCCATGCCTTAGGTGCTTTGTATAAAAGTGAAAAAGTAGGGAAAAAAGCCGATCTTTCTATCTTTTCTTTTCACCCTGTTAAGCCTATTACCACTTTTGAAGGTGGAGCCGTGGTGAGTGATAATGAAGAGCTTATCGCTAAAATCAAGCTTTTAAGAAGCCATGGCATAATTAAAAAAAGGCTTTGGGATAGCGATATGGTAGAGCTTGGCTATAATTACCGCTTAAGTGACGTTGCTTGTGCTTTAGGGATAAACCAGCTTAAAAAACTCGATCACAATCTTGAAAAAAGAGAAGAAATCGCAAGTTTTTACGATAAAGAATTTGAAAAAAATCCGTATTTCTCCACGATAAAAATCAAAGATTATAAAAAAAGCTCGAGACATTTATATCCTATTTTGCTTTTTCCTGAATTTTATTGTCAAAAAGAAGAACTTTTTGAAAGCTTGCTTCATGCAGGAATTGGCGTGCAGGTACATTATAAACCAACTTATGAGTTTAGTTTTTATAAAAAACTCTTAGGAGAAATAAAACTTCAAAATGCGGATAATTTTTACAAAGCCGAGCTTAGCATACCTTGTCATCAAGAAATGAATCTAAAAGATGCGAAATTTGTAAGAGATACTTTATTTAGCATTCTTGAAAAAGTTAAAAAGGGATATTGTGGATAAGCTAGACTTTAGAAGTCAAGATTTTAGCCAAACTGGAAAGGCTATGTATGAACTAGCTTGCGAACTTTTTCCTATCGCTAGGAGTATCACAGGGCAAGGTTTTAGAGATAGCTTAGAAATTTTAAATAAAACTCTGGGGGGGGGTATAATCAAATTTCACTCTATAAAAAGTGGTACAAAGGTTTTTGACTGGATAGTCCCTGATGAATGGAATGTTAAAGAAGCCTATATCATCACTCCAGAGGGAGAAAAAATTTGTGATTTTAAAAAGCATAATTTACACCTTCTAAACTATAGTGAAGCCATCGATCAAGAAATCGAACTAGAAGAACTTCAAGATCATCTTTACTCCATAGAAGAAATACCTGATGCCATTCCTTATGTAACGAGTTATTACAAAAGGCGTTGGGGATTTTGTCTCACGCATAATGAAAGAAAAAAACTTAAAAAAGGCAAATACAAAGTTTATATCGATGCAAAACATGATGAAAATGGGGTTTTGGACTATGCTGATTTTATCCTACCTAGTACGCAAAATTCAAAAGATGAAATTTTAATTTCAACCTATCTTTGTCATCCTTCCATGGCAAATAATGAGCTTAGTGGTCCTGTGGTGGCTATTTTCCTAGCAAAATGGCTTTTGAGTTTAAAAGAAAGAAAGTATAATTACCGCTTTGTCATCATTCCTGAAACCATAGGCTCTATAGTCTATCTTAGCAAACATTTAGAGCATTTAAAAAAACATGTTAAAGCAGGCTTTGTGCTTTCTTGCTTAGGCGATGATCATGCTTACTCACTCATACACACACCCAAAAAAAACACTCTAAGCGATAAAGTTGCCTTGCATACGCTTAAAAATAAAAAAAATTTCAAAGCTTTTAGTTTTTTAGATCGTGGAAGCGATGAAAGACAATACAATGCTCCGCTTGTAAATCTTGGCATAGCAGGGGTATGTCGCACAAGATACCTAGAATACGAACAATACCACACCAGCAAAGATGATCTCAATTTTATCTCTGAAAAAGGTTTAATGGGTGGACTTCAAAGCATACAA
The DNA here is from genome assembly GCF_001762775.1 of Campylobacter sp. BCW_6464. Taxonomy (NCBI): domain Bacteria; kingdom Pseudomonadati; phylum Campylobacterota; class Epsilonproteobacteria; order Campylobacterales; family Campylobacteraceae; genus Campylobacter; species Campylobacter sp. BCW_6464. The sequence goes on from NZ_MJXM01000080.1 coordinate 143,253, forward strand.
GAAATGATTTTAAATCTAGAAATCAACGCTGTATATGAAAACACCATAGTATGCGAGCCCAATCTTGGTAAAAGAGGACTATATCACACCCTTAGCACTGCTAATGACATTCCTTTGGCTTGTAATTTTTTGGCTTACTGTGATGGGGAAAATGATATCATCGATATAGCCAATATCTTAAATATGCAAGCTTATGAATTTAAAGAACTTTTGGAAAAAATAAAATTTTATGGACTGGTAAAATGAAATATTTTTTAGAACACAATGGCAAAAAATACTCCGATAAGGATTTAATAGATGCTTTTTATCAACTAGGTATAAAAAGAGGCGATATTTTATGTGTACATACAGAACTTTTTAAATTTGGCATACCTTTGCTTTCTAGAAATGAATTTTTACAGACTATACTCAATTGTTTTTTTGAAGTTATAGGTCAGGAAGGCACTTTGATCATGCCAACCTTTACTTATAGTTTTTGCAAAAATGAAACTTATGATAAAGTGCATTCTAAAGGCAAAGTGGGAGTGCTGAATGAATTTTTTAGAACTAGCGGGGGGGGGGTTAGGCGAACTAGCGACCCTATTTTTTCCTTTGCTGTGAAGGGTGCTAAAGCGGATATTTTTTTAAAAGAAAACTCAAGCTGTTTTGGAAAGGATAGTGTGTATGAAATTTTAACTAGGGAAGGTGGGAAATTTATGCTTTTAGGCTTGAATTATGGACACGCCCTAACGCATTATGCTGAAGAGAGAAATACCAGCTTTTGCAGGTATTTTAAGGAATTTAAGGGCTTGGTGATTGACGAGCTAGGACAAAAAAGAGAAAAAAGGATAAATTATTATGTAAGAGACTTGGAAAAAGCCTATGTATGCAGCCTTGATAAGATAAATGAAATCGTGCGGCAAACAAGGTATTACAAAAGCATAAAATTTGCAGGAGATTTTCTAGAAAGCTATGATGCTAAAGAATATGTCAAAGCCATAGGCAACGCCCTTAAGCAGGATAAATTTGCCATATATGAAAAGCTTCTTTTATGAAAAATATTTAAAGGTAGTTTATGAAATATTTACTTGAATTTGAAAATAAAAAATACTCCACTTACGACTTCATAGAAACTTTTTACAAACTAGGACTACAAAAAGGCGATACCTTGTGTGTGCATACTGAACTTTTTAATTTCGGTTTTCCCTTGCTTTCTAGAAATGAATTTTTACAGACTATATTAGATTGTTTTTTTGAAGTTATAGGCAAAGAAGGCACTTTGATCATGCCAACCTTTACTTATAGTTTTTGCAAAAATGAAGTTTATGACAAAATAAATTCCAAAACAAAAATGGGAGCATTAAATGAATATTTTCGCAAACAAACAGGAGTAAAACGCACAAACGATCCTATATTTTCTTTTGCTATAAAAGGAGCAAAAGAAGAATTATTTTTAAAAGATACAACAAGTTGTTTTGGGGAAAATTGTGTTTATGAGGTTTTAACCAAAGAGAATGGAAAATATATGACATTTGGAGGCCAAGGACACACACTAACACATTATGCAGAAGAACAATTTAATGTATTTTACAGATATCATAAAATTTTCTCTGGAATTTTAATTGATGAAAACAATATATCATACAATAAAACCATTAGTTATTATGTTAGAAAACTTGACATATCTTCTGAGCCCAATTTAATTAACATTATCAATATTGTTAATAATACTAAAAATTTTAAAAAAAACAATTTTGCAGGAGATCATATAAATATTTACAACGCTAAAGAATATATAGAAATTTTATGGAAAAAATTAGATATAAACCAAACAATTCTAATAGAAAATTATGATACAATATATTAATTTTCAACATTCTCAAGAAAGTGGTATACAATGGAAAAACAATTTTATGAAATTTTAGAAAATATACTTGAAACCAAAGTAGATGAAAATACAAATTTAAGCATGGAAAACTGCAAGAACTGGACTTCTTTAGCTCATATTGATATCATCATGAGTTTAGAAGAAGAATTTGAAATCAAATTCAACAAAGAAGATTTAAGTCTCTTAAAATCTCAAAACGCTTTACTAGAAAAAATTCAAACCCTAAAGGCAGAAAAATGAAAGAAAATATTGAAAAATTATTTCAAGCCATCGCTCAAAAAAATCCTATCCATTCTAAATATCTTAAAAAAATTGAATTTTCACAAGAAGACGAAGAGGAATTTGATAAATTAATTTCTTATTATATTCAAGATGGTATCAGCATAGAAGAACAATGCGATTGTTATTTATTGATCCTTAACGATACTTTAGAAGAAACAAAATTTTTCATAGAAAATGGGACTTATCGTTATTCTAGCTTTGATGAAGTTAAGGATAAAGTTTATTTTAATGAAAGCTATATGAAACAATACATGATAGGCCTAGCTCTTTCTTCTTTTGTTTGGATAGCTCATATTAAAGTGAGAAAGTATTTTTCACAATATTTGCAAAATTTCACTCCAAAAACAACTTATTTTGAAATAGGCCCTGGCCATGGAGAATACTTCGCAAGAGCAGTTAAAAGTGGTAAATTTTCAGCCTTTTATGGACTTGATATCTCTCCAACGAGTTGCGAACTTACTCAAAAAATGGTAAAACAACAAGTAGGAGAATTGATTACAAAATGCGATTTTTTATGTCAAGATTTTTTTACTTATGATTTTGATAAAAAAGCTGATTTGATAGTGATTGGAGAAGTGCTAGAACACGTAGAAAAACCTCTTGAATTTCTTAAAAGATCTAAAGAACTTCTTAGCGATGGAGGAGAAATTTTTGCAACTATCCCTATCAATGCTCCTGCTATTGATCATATTTATTTATTTTCCCATCCTGATGAAGTTAAAGATTTGATAGAAAAATCAGGCTTAAAATTTAAAGCTTATGAATGTTTTATGGCAAATGATTATAGTTTGGAAAAAGCATTGAAATTTAAAAATGCTATCACTATGGCAGTAGTTTTAAATGCTTAATACAACACTCAATTTACCCCTTCATCATATAGGCGTGGCTTGTAAAAATTTAGAAAAAGAAAGGGAATGTTTTTTTAAACTAGGTTTTTATAAAGAATCAGAATTTATAGATGAAAAACAAGGGGTAAGAGGCGAATTTATCATTCCTTGTAATGAAGCATTTCCACAGTATAGATTTGAACTTTTGCAAAATTTAAACGATAAAGGACCACTAGATAGCTATTTGAAAAATAATACCAAAATGTATCATTTAGCCTATGAAAGTAAAAATATCGCCCAAGATTTAATTCTTTTGGAACAACAAGGAGGCATTTGTATTGTTCCTATTATGCAAGCAAGCTATTTTGCTAAACTTTGTTTTATCATGATGCCAAATAGGCTTTTAATCGAACTTGTGGAGCTAAAATGAATCTTTTTTCACCCCATTTAAAACGCAATGAGCTTATAAAATTCGCCAAAGAATTAGACTTTAGCAAAAGTCAAGATCTTCTTATTAATGTCCATAGAAATCATGCTTTTGAAGGAGTGCAAAGTATCATTGCTCCTTTTTTACATTTTGCTAATTTAAGAGCTGAGTTTAATTTCAGCTCTTATGATGATAGCTTGAGTTTTGATAACTTTAAAGAAGCTAGTTTAGAACTTTTATGGCTAGATTTAACCCGCTATAAAAATAATGTGCAAAATTTTATAGAAGAAAGACTTTTAGAACTAAGAAAAATTTCACAAAACCCTATTTTAGTTCTTAGTTTAGGAGAATTTAAAACAGATAAAAAAATTTTAAATTGTGAAATTTTTAACATAGAAAAACTCATAAAAGAGTATTTTGATGAAGAAGATATTTTAGACCTAGCTAAAGAAGAACTTACAGGCTCTAAGCTTAATAATAAAGCCTTGATTTTTTTAGCACAAATTTTAGGACTTAGCCTCATCCCTGCACTCGTAAAACCCGCTCTTAAAGCTCTTGTACTTGATCTTGATCATACCTTGTATCAAGGAATTTTAGGTGAAGAGGGTATAGATAATCTTAATTTAAGTCCTTTGCACAAAACCTTACAAGAAAAAATTAAAACTTTTAAAAAACAAGGCTTTTTACTTGCCCTAGCTTCAAAAAATGAAGAAAAAGACGCAAAAAAACTTTTTGAAACAAGGAAAGATTTTATCTTACAATGGGATGATTTTGATGCTAGAATGATCAATTGGGAACCAAAGGGTGAAAATATCTTAAAAATTGCTAAAAAATTTAATATAAATACTAACGCTATGCTTTTTATAGATGATAATATCGCCGAGCTTGAAAATACCAAATTTACAGGCGTTAAAACACTTTTATGCGATGAAAATATACTTTATAAAATCAAACTTTTTCCTAATCTTTTAAAACTTTCAAATACCAAAGAAGATCAAATTCGTGCCAAAGATATAGCAGCCAATGCTTTAAGAGAAGAGCTTAAAAGCTTAAGCGATGAAGAATATTTTCAAAATCTTGAAATCAGCTTAAATTTTAGCAAAAATGATCTGCAAAATATCCCTCGCATTAGCGAACTTTTAGGCAAAACCAATCAATTTATCGCTAATTACACACGCTTAAATCAAGAAAAAGTCGCACAACACATGCAAAAAGAACTCATTGTAAGTGTGAGTATGAGTGATAAATTAAGCGATAGTGGGATTATCGCTATTTTTGTTTTTTCTTGTAAAGAAGGAAATTTATTTATCGATGATCTTTGCATTTCTTGTAGGGCTTTAGGTAGAAAACTTGAAACTAGAATGTTTTTTAAAGCCTTTGAACTAGCTTTACATTTCTTTGATCTTAAAAACAATAATGCAAGGCTTTACTATCAAAAAGGCGAAAGAAATATGCCATTTTTGAGCTTTTTAGAACAAATTTCCAAAGAATTTGAAAAAAACTCAGCCCTTATTCCATTTCAAAATTTAAACTTCAAAGGACTTATAATCCATGAAAACTAGATTTGATAAAGCTAAAATTTCAGGCATTTGCGTAAGCGTACCTGAACATAAAATTTGCATTGATGATGAGTTAGAAAGCGTTTTTTCAAACGATATCAAAACCCTTAAAAGAATGAAAAAAGTCATAGGTTTAAACACGCGTTATATTTGCGATGAAAACACTTGCGTAAGCGATCTTGGAAAACACGCAGCCAATACACTTTTACAAGGTTTAAATATAGATAAAAATAGCCTTGATGCACTCATCGTAGTAACTCAAAGTCCTGATTTTTTCATGCCTTCTACGGCTTGTTATTTACACCAACTTTTAAATTTAAGCTCCAAAACTGTAGCTTTTGATTTAGGGCAAGCTTGTGCAGGGTATTTATACGGCTTATTTGTCGCTCATTCTTTAATACAAAGTGGCTTAGGTAAAATTTTACTCATTTGTGGAGATACTTTAAGCAAATTCATCCACCCTAAAAATATGAATTTAGCTCCTATTTTTGGTGATGGAGTAAGTGCAACTTTAATTGAAAAAACGGATTTTAACGAAGCTTTTTTTGAGCTTGGAAGCGATGGAAAATATTTTGATAAACTCATCATTCCAAAAGGTGCGATGAGAATACCTAAAGCAGATATTTTCAACGATGATTCACTCATGCAAACTGAGGAGTTTAGACAATTAGAAAATCTTTATATGGACGGAGCAAATATTTTCAATATGGCTTTGGAATGCGAACCTAAAAGCTTTAAAGAAATTTTAGAATTTTCTAAAGTAGATGAAAAAGACATTGCTTTTCATCTTTTTCATCAATCCAATGCGTATTTGGTTGATTGCATCAAAGAAGAATTAAAACTTAATGATGATAAAGTTCCTAATTTCATCATGGAAAAATACGCTAATTTAAGCGCTTGTTCACTACCTGCCCTACTTTGTGAACTAGATACTCCAAAAGAATTTAAAGCGAGTTTAAGTGCTTTTGGTGCAGGGCTTAGCTGGGGAAGTGCGGTGTTGAATTTCAAAGATTTATACACAAAAGATATTTTAATTTACACAAAGGAGAAATAATGACAAAAACTGAATTTTTAGAAGAGCTTAAAGAAGCTATGCATAGAGATGAAGACTTAAACGAGGATATGCTACTTGATGATATAGATGAGTGGGATAGTTTGGCTTTTGTATCTGTGATGGTGCTTTATAAAAATCTTTTTACTTTAAAAATCACAGCCGAGGACTTGAAAAATTGTCAAAAAGTAAGTGATTTAATCAATTTAGCAAAGCTTGATTAAAACCTTTAAGGTTTTAATCTTTTATCACTAATTCAAATTTGTCACCCACATCTTTAAATATAAACACTTTATTTCCACAAGGATAAGAGATGGAATTTTCTTGCATGAAAGATTTTCTTTTTT